>CAZXUT010000012.1:0-52366 GCA_964643785.1 uncultured Proteiniclasticum sp. | reverse complement strand
CTTACTGATTTTATTGTTATTGAACTTCCTGTAAAAGAATATAATATGCACAAAAAACAGTACATACCACTTATGAAATAATGAGTAGTATGTGCTGTTTTTCATACTATAAATAAAGAGTAGGGGATAATGAAAATCAATAAATGTACTTCAGAGGGGGACATTTATTGACCTACTTCAAATAACATATATCACGGGACGAGCCGAAAAGTGGAATTGTTTTCATTATGATGCTTCTTAGTGATTGGTTTCAACTCTGGATTTTCACGATCTAAAAGAGTAAATTATCAATATTTTTCATAGTTATCGCTCGAATACTTCAATCTTATGTAACGATTTCAATCACAGATGAAGGGGAGGAGGGGAGATGAAATCCATTGTAATACTTAATAAATATTATGTAAATTAATACAATGAAATATAAAAAAATACTATATATTGCGTTCAAAAGTTATTTTCAAACACAATATATAGTGATTTCCTGACAAGGATTTATTCTTCAGCCAAGGGATTAGCGTTTATAGCTTCACGAAGTGACTCGTTATCTACATGAGTATAGATTTGAGTTGTCGATATATTTTCATGTCCTAGGATCATTTGTAGACTTCTGATATCGACTTTGCCATGCTTATACATTAAAGTTGCTGCAGTGTGCCTAAGCTTATGGGGACTATATTTTTCATCAATTAATCCGGCATGTTGAACATGTTTTTTAACTAGAACTTCTACGGATCTTTTATTGATTGGTCTTCGGTGGGTGGACAAAAACAGATAATCTTTATTCTGGTCTTCGGTGTCAATTTTAGAACGGATACTCATATAATCATTCAAACTTGATATGCAGGCGTGGTTAAGATATACTACACGCTCTTTATTTCCTTTACCTATAACTGTTAAAGTATCTTCTTTTATTTTACTGATCCTGATACTTACAAGTTCTGACAGACGAAGTCCGCAATTTAAAAATAAAGTCAGTATACAATAATCGCGTTTGTAATTGATGTTTTCTTTATCCATGGATCTTAATAAGGAAAGACTTTCATCAAGGGTCAGATAAACCGGATTTCTTTTCTTGATTTTAGGCCTTTCTAATTCTATAGTAGGATCCTTATCGATGATACGGGCTTTAATGGATAAGTATTTAAAAAAAGTTTTGATACAGGCCGTTTTTCTAGCTCGTGCATAGGTTGAGTTTTTACGCTTCTTATCTGTATAGGATAGAAATGCATATATTTCAGACAAGGTTATTTTACGTAGAAATTCATCATCGATGTCATGAATCAGGATATCGATGATTGGGATATCATTAGGAACCAGTCGGCGATGCATCTTGATGAACCTGAGGAACAAACCCAGGTCGTAACCGTAAGCTTCAATGGTGCTGTCAGACTTACCACGTATGGTGCTTGAGTAGTTTAGAAAATCTAAGACGCGTGCAGGGTAAACTTCATAATATATAGCGTTATCATCACTCATAAATACCATCCTTAATTGTAGATTTCAGTAGGGCGATTTTGCTGTAATAACGTGATAATTTCATCTTTACCCATATTATAACGCAATTTATTCGCGAAATCAACATTTCGCGAATAAAAATATTAATAGAGAAAGAAGGTTTTAAAGCCCTCTTCTCGTCTATTTTTACATTTTCCAGCTTTGTAGCTGATCACACAATTGAATTCGTAATGTATTTTTATAATCTATTTGCTGAATCCCAACAAAGAATCAATGAATTAATTCTTAGAATAGATACCTGGTCCATTCCTTGTTGATGTATTTGAGTCAGATCTCTTAGAATATCCTGATAAACATACTTCTATAAGCATCTTATTTAAAAAACGGAAAAATTATCAGGTCTTTTCTTCTCAATAATAAGAAATAATACATATTATAATTCAATTATTTTAATATATAAAATCTGAAAATAACCCAAAATTGAACAAAAAAGTGCCAAAATCCCGAAGAAGTTCGGGGTTTTTAAGTCAGAATCTATGTTAGCATTGTTATTAAGATAAGTTCTTGAATAGCTTATCTGATTTTACTCCAATCCATCACGCGTATATTTAGAAATATAGCTAGAGTTGCAGACATGCATCTCTAGCTATTTTCATGCTCATTATTCCCCTCTTGTATAACGATCAATTGAATATAGTCATATTCTCACAATCGAATTCACTATATTCAATTTGAAAGTTGAGTGGTGATATGTCGTTTTCTTGAATCTTAACTGGATGTGTTGCAAAATAAATCCCGGTTCTATTCAGCCTGAACGTCAAGCTTCCTATTAACTCTTTCAATTCAACTTCATCCGGTCTATAACCTTCTGGAAGCGATTCTAGGAGTTTATTATTGATTACGTCATCGTAATTGTACCCTGCTATAAAAAGGTCACCTAGATACAGTATCTCTCCAGTCATACGATATGTTCTGAATTCTGCTGCGAATTTACTTCTGTTACCATCATACATGCTTTTATTTGTAGCAAATATAATGAAATCACCTGTTATTGTTGCTGTGCTCTCATGAGAATAATAACTGTCTGGAGCGTTAACTTCACTGAGTTCTTCTATTTCCTCCATATCTATTTCTTTGAACTTGTTGAAGTCATCTGCTATTGATTCAGGAAGATTTCTCGGGGTTCTGGATTCAAAGTACACTTGAACACCACTTATTTTTTCGTTGATGCGCTCCCCTTCAACATATTTAGAATAATTGTCAATGAGTGAGTAAGTCTTCTCAAAGTCGAAGTCGAATAAATTTTCTTCTGGATTATAAAAACGTTCTTTTATTGCCAGGATATCCTGCAGATCATAAAAAGAAATATAGATTCGATTGGAGTAATTACTCGTATCAAATTCTGGTGTTTCATAGTCAATAAGCAGTGAGAGCGCAGTTTCGGTAAGAAAAAATTTCTGAGTATCTTTAATGCCGGTAAATGGAGCGACAAGACCGATGGAGCTGAACCATTCACTATATTCGTCTTCAGCGTATTCGTTGTTCAGATAGGACTTAATAAGCGCATTTAGACGTTCTTTGTAATTTGATCCTGTCACAAACAGATCTTCCAGCATTACTTCTTCTCCAGTTCGAAGATCAAGGGTTATTGAGTCTGTATATTCAACATAATTTGTAGGATCTGGTCCATCTGGCGTATCGTATGTTCTTGAATTGGATGAATTCACAGATATAATATTACAATAGCTGAAGTCCATGGTTGTAGTGATATATTCACTCGTTAATGTGGAACCTTCTGGTATCAGCCTTCTGATTCCTCTAAATGGCGGTAGTTCCATCTCTTTTAAACTCTGGTGTAGATTTGTTATTTTACTGTTTATGATGTCTTCAACACTCTTATCCTGTAAGGCTGAAATACTGAGTAATCTTTCTCTGAACTGCTCATTCTCCTCCACTTCTGTGTAGGTTTCAATCATCGGATTATTGATCAGATAAGTCAGTCTCACAGGCCCGGACACATCAATAAAGGGTGAATGATATGCAACAGGTTCCTCTTGTTGTGGTTCAGGTTCAGGATCAGGTCCTTCTGATGGGATCTCCTTTTGGCTTCCTCCGCTCATCAGAAAAATCATAAGTGCTGCTAAGATAAAAAAGTTCCTGAGGAATGATGAATGATTATTTTTCAGATTTAATTCTGACATAGCCAGCCTCCTCTACCAGAGCCTGACCTTCTTCTGACAGCAGATAAGAAACGATTTGTCTTACAGGACTATTCTCCTTCTCATCATTTCGAATAACCGCATAGTAAGCTGTTTTCAGAGGATATTCACCGGAACTGATTGTTGAAGGTTCTGGCATTGTTTCATCTATTTCCAGTAACTTCACTCGATCATTTCCCCACATTTCACTGGTATAGTAGTAATAGGAGTATCCCAGTCCATTGGGGCTGTCTGTATAGGCAGCAACGGCATCTATGAGTTCTCCCATTCCTGCGATGATCTGGTTTGTAGGAGGCTCCATAGGCGTCAGATCCGTCATTACCAGATCCAGAAATCCGGTCTGGCTTCCAGAATTCACTGGCCTTTGATAAGGTATGATCTCCATGTCATTTCCTCCTACCTCGTTCCAGTTTTTGATTTCTCCGGAATAGATTCGCCTGATTTCATCAAGACTCAATTCTGATACAGGATTGTCCTTGCCAGTGAGAAAAACAAATGCTTCACTGACAATGGGAATTACTTCTAGTTCCACATCGTTATTTTCAGCGATTTTTAGTTCTTCTTCCGATGGACTGGTGACAAAAATGATGTCTGCCTTCTTTTCAATAAGATTGACATAAGCTTCATGTGTTTTATTATGAACGATGTATTGACGAGCTTCTTCAATGGGAAGATCCATCAGATTTGATGCCAGCATTTCTGAAAGAGGAATAGTAACGGTGGAACCATCCACTACTGGATAAGTTTCGGGTGTAAAGGTCAATTTTTCAGCTGGATCAGCATTCACTGTGCAGCCAGATAAAATGATCATTGAGACAGCGCTTGCAGTAACTAAGGAAATTAAACGAGATACTTTCATTTAGAAAACTCCTTTCTACGTTGAAAAATACATTATAAAGTTTCAATACGGCCAATGCCTTTGACAGAGGCCATATTGAAACTGTCCTTTACTGGTTTACTTCAGCGATTGATCCGTCTTCCGACACTGTAACGATATATTCTATGTGTTCTTCTGCAGATTCCACACCTTCCCAGGATTTATAGTAATCAAAGATTATTGTGACTTCTCCTGCTTTGAGTCCTTCGAATTTGTATTCGTGCATTCCTCCGCCACCCACAACATTCGGATCATCTGAATCTGCTATATAACCATCTTCAACAAGACTGATCACAGTATCATCAGAAATAGAATAGCTCCAGCTAAATCCGGTTGTTGGGTTTTCTTCAAGTCTAATATCTAGAGTTTTCCCTTCGATGCTAACTGCACCTGATGACCCATCCGGAAAAATCAGCGAACATGCAGTGAGAGATAACATAAGCACAAAAGCTAAAAATAAAGCACTCATTATTTTTGTTTTTGTTGTACTCATTTTTCATCACCTTTCTTGATTTGTATCTTTATGTTTAAAATTTATCATTATTGAAGTTGAAAAAAGATACAAATCAATTAATTTTTGACATATATCATTTCATATAAAATTGACCCAAAAAAAGATACCTCTACAGATGTAGAGATATCTTTTGATCAGTTATTTCTTGTATTTCTCAATGCTTTTGGTTTATCAAGGATTTCACGCCAGATAATACCTTTTTGAAGCTCTGAAAGATTGTAAGCATCTGATACACTTGTTCCCTGAAGGTTCATGTCTTCGGAATCTACAGCTTCAACGTATTCAGCTGCATCCCCGATTTCATTGACATCCTTGTTTTCACGTTCCCAGAGGTCACGATCCTGATCTGATTTTATCTGGTATTCGAGTTCACGCTGTTCTCTGAACAGTCTTTCCTCTTCAGCCTGAAGTTTGTTTGTACGGGCACGTTCTGCATCCTTAGGATTCTTCAGAACTTCTTCTCCCGCGAGCATATTGAAAAGCGAAGTAAGTCCACCCTGCATAGTTTCCGGTTTCTTAATTTCATTAAATCTGCTCTGTAAAGTAGCACGATCAGCTGGCATACCATTCACTGGTGTATTAGGTGGAACTCTCCTCTGGCCCGGTTGAGGTTTTTTGTTTTTCTTGGTCAGTGATGAAATCACACCAAAAATCACAAGCATTATTATAAAATCCATAGGAATCCTCCTATCTTAGTCTTCCTTCTGTTGTGGAGTCTGTTTTCCACTCTGTGAAATGGCATCTCTCATGTTGGTATCTGCCATGACATTTTTCATATTATAATAGTCAAATGCACCAATATTACCCTGTCTGAATGCTTCTGAAAGTGCTCTTGGTACTTCTGCTTCAGCTTCAACAACCTTGGCACGCATCGCCTGAACTTCTGCCTTCATTTCCTGTTCAAGGGCAAC
This sequence comes from uncultured Proteiniclasticum sp., assembly GCA_964643785.1. GTDB lineage: Bacteria > Bacillota > Clostridia > Clostridiales > Clostridiaceae > Proteiniclasticum. Next base: position 46,390 of record CAZXUT010000012.1, on the reverse strand, counting down.
AGCCATAGCACGTCTTTCTTCAGCCTTCGCCTGAGCGATCTTCTTATCTGCCTGAGCCTGATCTTCCTGAAGTTTAGCACCGATATTTCTACCGATATCGATATCAGCGATATCTATGGATAGAATTTCAAAGGCTGTACCTGAATCAAGACCCTTCTTCAACACTGTTGATGATATGGAATCAGGATTCTCAAGTACGGAAGCATGACTCTCTGCAGAACCTACTGTAGTAACGATACCTTCACCGACTCTTGCGATGATTGTTTCCTGTCCAGCACCACCGACAAGTCTATCAAGGTTTGCACGAACAGTTACTCTTGCTTTAACTTTTACTTCGATACCATTCTTTGCTACTGCAGAGATGAATGGAGTTTCAATAACTACTGGATTAACAGACATCTTAACAGCTTCCAGTACGTCTCTACCAGCAAGGTCGATTGCTGCAGCTCTCTCGAACTGTAGTGGAATCTGAGCTCTTTCAGCTGCGATCAGAGCATTTACAACTCTGTCAACATTACCACCGGCAAGATAATGGGCTTCCAGACTGTTACCATTAAGTTTCAGACCAGCCTTATCACCTTTTATCCAAGGATTGACGATTCTGCTTGGTACTACTCTTCTTAGTCTCATACCGATCAGATTGAAGAAACCTACTTTTACACCAGCTGCTAAAGCGCTGATCCATAATCCAACTGGGATAATGGTGAAAAGTAAAATAAGTAGAACAATGATTATCACAAATAGAATAAGTGATCCATAAATTTCTGGCATTTACTACAACTCCTTTTGATTTTCTTTTACGATGACTCTCATACCTTCGACGCTGGTAACATATATTTCAGTTCCAGCAACGATGAATTCCCCTAAAGTGACCACATCCACTAATTCGCCATCAAAAATAGCAGTTCCTGAAGGTCTTAAGGTTGTTTTGGCAATTCCTGTCTTACCTATGTAATTTGTTAGACCTGGTTTCGCAGCAGTATAGCCGCGCTCTGGTGTTTCGCCTAAATTAAGCACCAACTTTTTGAAAAAGTTTTTAATAGGCACCTACGTCAACTCCTTTAGCTTGCTTTACGATGACTCTCATACCCTCTACATTTACTACAATAATCTTGGTACCTTCTGCGATGTATTCTCCTGATGTTACAACATCTACAAAGGTATCATCAATCTCTGCGGTTCCTGAAGGTCTTAGTGTCGTCTTCGCAATTCCTTGCTTACCTATTAGAGCAACAAGGCCAGGCATTGCTGCCACATAGCCTTGATCTGGTGTTTCTTCCTTGTCAAGGATGAGCCGCTTGAATACCTTTCTACCAGGAGTGAACCTGAATACAATAATAATCAGTATTACCGCCCCGATGATTGCGATGACTAAGGATTGGACAGCCGTTGAAGGGTCAGGTGTAGATAAAAATATACTACCGAACAGGGCTGCAAGTCCAAGAACACCAGCAATACCGAAACCTGGAAGAATAAAGACTTCTACAAGTAGTAGTCCAAGTCCGACTATAAATAGAAGGGCTGCTTCCCATCCTGAGATACCTGCAAGGACACCACCACCAAAATAGAGAGCCAGAGCAGTTATTCCTAGTCCGCCTGGTATACCAAATCCTGGAGTGAACAACTCAATAAGTATGCCTGCAATACCAATCATCAATAAAATGGTGCTGACTGCTGCGGTTGTCAGGAAGTCCGCTAAGTAATTAATGGTTGTTTTTCCTGAAGAACCGATGATATTAAGATCCTTGTCCGCTCTCAGATCAAGATCGCTGCGGTAGACTCCGTCTGTCATTTCATACTTCAGTGCTTCATCTGCTGTAAGTGTCAGAAGTTTTCCTTCCTCTACTAGACCTTCGATAGATATGCTATCATCAGCCATAGCACGGGCAATGTTTGGATCTCGTCCGTTTTTTTCAGCTTGAGAAGCTAGTTCTGCTGACCAGACGGATACCGTCTTTTCATCAGCTCTCTCACCACCGACCTGAGGTTCAGCACCACCGATGGTTGAACCGGATGTCATGTACATTTCACTTCCGCTTAATGCCATAAGGGCTCCTGCTGAAATTGCACCACCATCTACTAGAACAATTGTGTCCATTGAATTGATGGTTTTAGACATCTCAAGCGCTGAGTCCACTCTTCCGCCTAATGTGTCTATGATTAGATAAACAGCATCAGCCTGATTATCTTCTGCTTCCTGGTAAGCATTTTTCAGCCATTGAGATTGACTTGGAGATACTTCACCATTGAAGCGAACTTCCCATACGTCCAGTGCCATAACTGTAGTCAGAAACATAGATACCATAAGAACAGTCATGATCATAGTTTTTAAGACTCGTTTCATACAAATTCCTCCTTTCAGAGATTAGACATCATAGGTTAATTAACTGAGCACTGTTCTATTCAGTTAGATTCCACCGCATGTCTTAAATATATCATATCACTAATATACTGGTGTTTCTATCTTTTTTGATGAATATGACAGTAAGTTATACCTTTATTTCAAGCATTTCAGGGCAACTTCGGATTAATAATATCATTTTGATAACTAATGAAACATAAGAGCCATATAATCAGTTTTCTGAATCAAAAAGACTTCCGGATGATTGAATCCGCAAGTCTTCTGAATTTTATTTATTGTTCCATGCAGCGGCATCTCTCACTTCGTTTGCAGTCAGAGTATGCCCCTGTATATATTTATGGACTGAGACAGCAGCCCCCATGTCTTTCAGCACTTTCTCAAGAGCCATCGTATTGTCAAAAGGAACGATGGGATCATTCTCCCCTGCACCGATGAAAATAGAAGTTTCTGCCAGTGACATATCTGGAATCTCTTTCAATGGAACCATCGGATGAAACAGGATTGATTTCTGAAAGATGCCTCCATAAAGATAATGAAGAGCCGCAATGATGTTTGCACCGTTTGAATATCCTATGGCGATAAGATTCTTCAAGCTGAATCCATATTCAATGGAAGCGCTTTCCAGAAAATCTTTAATTTCTTTTGCTCTGAATCTGATATCATCCTCATCAAAAATTCCTTCCTCAAGTCTTCTGAAAAATCGGTTCATCCCGTTTTCATTGACATTACCTCGGATGGATAAAATATTAGCTTCGGCATCAATCATTTCTGCAACTGGAATAAGATCTTTTTCATTCCCTCCAGTTCCATGAAAGACTACCAGAGTTTTTTCTTTGTCATTTCCCTTTATAAATATATGATTCATATATCCTCCTATCTTGTGATGGTTGTATCTAGAGATCTCAACTGTTTTTCAATGCCTAATCTCTTGTCTTCAATAAACGATGGTAAAGAAAGCGATTCGCCGAGTTATTCCATTTCCTCATCGGTATTAAAACCAGGACCGTCCTTTGCCAGTTCAAATCTTTCGTAGAAGATTCAGTAACGTTGTTCTTTCATTGTCTGTGAGACCCGAGAAAGTTTTAGTCTGAAAGTCTTCCATAATGGGAACCACCTGGTTATGAATCTTTATACCTTCTTCCGTCAAAGAAACATACTTGGTTTTCCAGTCCTGTCTTCTTTTTATAAGTCCTTTCTCCTCCATAGCAGACAGGAGCTGACTGATGTTCCCTTTTGTGACGAGCAGTTTTTCTGTAAGCTCACTCTGGGTCCTTTCATCGTCTAATCCCAGCTGTGCGATCACATCGAACTGTGCCAGAGTAAGACCATACTCCTTCAGAATTCGGTTGGAGGAAAGAATATTTTCGCTATGGACTTTTGATATTTTGAACCAGATCAGTATACTGGAAAGAACTTTTTGTGTTCTCATCATCTCACTTCCTTGGTATCAGTTTATAACTTAACTGATAAAATGTCAAGTGTGAAATTTAATAGTGTGAAATGCAATAACTTGATTGAATGGGAATACCAAGCAAAAAAAAGAGACAACCCGTAGGTTATCTCAATTCATTTCTATAAAGGATGATACCAGATTCTGTGCTTACAGCATACATGAAGTCAAAGGTCTCTCCTTCTCCGATGTCCAGTGTAAAATAGAGATTATACACTTTCTTATTGTTGTAGACATCTATTTCATGCTGAATGTTTTCTTTTTTCAGCTGCTGTGCAAATTCTTCAGTGCTTGCATTCGCTACAAAATAGTTTAGGATAATATCTTTTGCTTCGTCCACCGAAATCTTGTCTATGGTATCCAGTACATCGGGGTTTTCGTATTTAAAGGAAATACTGATCAATGTACCATCACTGGTATACTGGATATAGATATTGTTTCCGGTATAAAACTCACCTTGCATTTCGCGGGATATACTTTCATACTGCTTTCGACTTTCATCATAGTTTACAACCGTTTTGAACTTCTCTACCTCATAATCCAATCTCTTCAGATTATCTTCACCCTTCAGAATGATTTCCTCTTCAGTTGCAAGATTTGGAGAAATATTACCTGGTGTATTCCTCAAAAACACAGTCATAAGGCGTCCTTCTGGAGTCACCTCATAATAGAATTTTGAATCGGTGTATTCTTTTATCGTTAGTCCATCATAGGCTTTGGTTCGTACAAATTTTACGTTTTCAACTTTATCGCTGGTATAAGTTAAAATTGGTGCCATTTGAATTTTAAGTTCTTCTTCATTGGTACCGCATGCATTTAGGACCAGCATCCCTAAAATGAGCAGTAAACCAAGGATGTTTTTTTTATGCATGGGGAACCTCCTCTTGAATACATTAAAATTATATCTGAAAATTATAAAAAGCGTATAAAGTTTCGCATTTTAATTCTTAAATTGTTTTAAGAATTAAGAAAAGAGTAGAGTCGCTACACTTTTAATGATTATTGGTGAACAGTAAAAGATTTTATCCTCAATAACAATATTCCTGCATAATCAGAATCAGCTAGAAAATTGTTTTAGCATGAAAAAATCCTGGAATCAGAAGACAGACAATAGTAATGATCGATGCAGAAAGCAATGCGCCTATGAAGCTGCACAAAAGAGATTTTTTGAAATCAAGACCAAGGAAAGCTGCGATAGCACTTCCTGTCCATACTCCTGTTGTAGGTAGCGGGATAGCAATAAATAGTATAAGCCCGATTTCTTTTCGCTTTTCCAGTTTATCCGCATTCTTTGCGATTTTATGATCGATCAGATTTACAAACTTATTGAAAAACTGTTTCGAACCCAGAAATTTATAAATCTGCTTGAATAGCAGAAGTATAAACGGCGATGGTACAAGGCTTCCGAAAAGGGAAAGCAAAAAAATGGTCAATGGTTCCATTTCATACACAAAACCTAGAGGAATAGCTCCTCTCTGCTCAATGATAGGAATCATGCTCAATAAAAATACCTGAAGTTGTTGACTCATAAAGTTCTCCTTGCAGGCATAAACGGATTCAATCTTATGAACTCCGTTTATGCCGATAATTCTAGACGGTTATGTCTGATTTCTTGTATTCATCGCTTTTATATAAGCGAATGATGGGATTGATCTCTTCTTCCATAAATTCTTCCACCTGCTTTGGTGCGCGGCCGATATAATGTTTTGGATTCAATGTATGTTTCAAATCCTCTTCGCTCAGTCCGAAACGGGCATCATTTTGAATTCTCTGTATAAGATCATTCTCAAGTCCTTCCAGTTTGACGCGTTTTGAGGCCTCCATTGAATGTTCCCGGATGAGTTCATGAAGCTCTTGTCTGTCTCCTCCTTTTCTGACCCCTTCCATAATAATATTTTCAGTGGCCATAAAAGGGAGTTCATTCTGAAGGTGCGCAGCGATCATCTTCTCGTATACCACCATACCTTCAGAAATATTGATATAGAGGTTAAGAACGCCATCCAGCGCGAGAAACGCTTCTGCTACAGCTATTCTTTTATTCGCGGAATCATCAAGAGTTCTTTCGAACCACTGTGTGGAAGCTGTGATTGCAGGATTCAGGGCATCTACAATGATGTATCTGGAAAGAGCGCCCATTCTTTCGCTTCTCATGGGATTACGCTTATAGGCCATGGCGGAGGAGCCAATCTGATTCTTTTCAAAAGGCTCTTCGATCTCTTTCATGTTCTGGAGCAGTCTAAGATCATTGCTGAATTTATAAGCACTTTGCGCGATCTCACTTAAAGTGTTCAGAATGTAGCTGTCCAGTTTTCTAGGATAAGTCTGCCCGGTCACTTTGTAAACTTTCGGGAAGTCAAAATGCTCTGCGACTTTTCTGTCCAGCTCCTTGACCTTTTCTTCATCCTGATCAAAAAGACTCATGAAGCTTGCCTGAGTTCCTGTAGTCCCCTTTACGCCTCTGAATCGCATCTTGTCGATGGTGTGATTGAGGTTTTCAAGGTCCAGTGCCAGATCCTGCATCCAGAGCGTCGCTCTCTTACCGACAGTGGTGATCTGAGCCGGCTGATAATGAGTATAACCTAGCGTTGGAAGATCCTTGTATTTTAACGCAAACACCTTAAGATTTTTTAAAACTTCTATGAGTTTTGTGCGGATCAGATGAAGTCCTTCACGCATGATGATCAGATCCGTGTTGTCTCCCACGTAGCAGCTGGTTGCTCCCAGGTGGATGATGCCTTTGGCGGAGTCCGCCTGAAGCCCATAGGCATAGACGTGGCTCATGACATCATGACGGACCACTTTTTCACGCGCTTCGGCTTCTTCGTAATTGATCACATCCTTGTACTTTATCAGCTCATCAAGCTGTGACTGCGTGATTGGAAGGCCAAGCTCCATTTCAGCTTTTGCCAGTGCTATCCAGAGCTGTCTCCAGGTTCTGAATTTCTTCTCGTCTGAAAAAATATAACTCATTTCCTTTGAAGAATATCTTCGATTTAAAGGGCTTTCATAGGTATCTCTCATAATTTCCTCCTAGAATATCATCTTGACTGGGGTCTAAACATTCGCATTTATACTATGAATCTGGTCGCTGGAATCCTTCAGCACATATTTCAAGGAATAATCATCCACAATGAGTTCGATGCGGTCTGTCTCACACAGATAATCGATGTAGCATCGAAGCATCCTTTCCACCACAAGATATTTATAGGTGGAGCTGATCCGGATCCTCATTTTCAGTGCTACAGCCCGAAGGACGTCTTCCATGGTCATAGGCTTTGTGATGACGGATAGAATCTCTTCCGCCCTGTTTCGGTAGAAATAGATATTGTCTGTGATAAGGTCTTTCACATCCGGATAGATTCCTTTGTGCGCAAGGATGTACATACTTGACTGAAGATGGTACAGCTTCATCTTGCTTGCAATATCCTGAGAAAGGATATAGGCATAGGGAAGCTTTGCACTTTCCATCACTTCATAACTGATGAGTGCATCACCAATGTAGGTGACGTCATCCGGTGTCGTGATCGTGATATGGCCTGTACTGTGTCCAGGAGTATGAAGGAGCAGAAAGCGCACACCGCAGAAGATGATTTCATTCTGATCCTTTTGAATGATCTGGTCCGTATCTACGACCATATGTCCGAAATGTTCAATAGCCTTGTTCATGGGATAGCTCATATAGAATGTCTTTAAGGAGGAAAAGGAATCCACGATGGCTGCCTCTTCTCTTGTCATGGCGACAGGACATCCGTATTTTTCTCTGAAGTAAGCTGCGTTGCCTATATGATCGATATGAGCATGGGAACACAGAATGCCAGCTACTGTGTAGCTGTTTTCTTCAAAGTACGCTGTGAGTCTTTCTCTGTCTTCCTTTTTTAGTCCTGTATCCAGGAGGATGATGTTCACTTCATCAATCCTGTAAAAAGGCAGGTAGAGAAGACCGAGATCCAGAACATAGGTATTTCCTCTGACTTGTATACTTTTCAAAATAATTCCACCTTCTTTGTCTGGTTGCGATTTCCTCGACAACATACCAATTATACACTATAAAGGCATATGATTTGAAGAATATTTCGTAAAATGTTTGTGTTTTAGTTGTGTGGACTTAAAGAATCCTCACTGTAGACTGTCTTTATTTTTATTCAGATCCATGATAGCACCTATGACTGTTCCGATCAGCATTCCATATCCAGGTCCAAACCCCCAGAATAGTGGAAAATCAAAAAACAGTCCGATAAAAGTTGAAATGCAGCGCCTCCAAGCAATCCGAAGGTGATTCCATAACCAACATATGCGTTCTTATCATGATTTTCATCTTGTTTTCTATGCCTGTCATTTTTGTTATTCAGATCCATCTGACCCGTCGAGCTGTATATCTGTCACACATTTTTCTGTCATCATATAGAAACTGTTCATTCTGTTTTTTACGAACTTACGGCCTCAAATAGTATTCTATTTCAGCACAGGTTTCAAACAGAGCCTATGAAAAAAACAGAACCAATAAAAAGAAAAACTAGGACTGAAAAATCAATCCTAGCATGTTCTTCATCTACTTCCTTGAGAATTACTCTTCAAGTGTTTCAATCAGCTTTGCAACTTCTTCACAAGCAACTTCTTCGTCTTCGCCGTTAGCGATTACTGTGATTGTTGCACCCTTAGTTACACCAAGGGATAAAACACCGATTAAACTCTTTACGTTTGCTTTCTTGCCATTATACTCTACACTTACATCAGATTTGAACGATGATGCTTTTTTGACAAGTAATGTAGCAGGTCTAGCGTGCAGGCCGGTTGGGTTTTTTACTGCAACGTCTTTTGAAACCATTAAATCACCTCATATTCGTATACTTTTAATAAACAACTTAATTATATCATGTTTTATTGCTAAAACAACTATATCCTAGAGAGAGATTTCTGCGAATTTTACAAATGCCCCTGTAGCCTCATAATTGATGGTCATCTCTTTGACTTTTTCTGGAGTCGTAATAATAATCGGAGTTGTGATTTTTGCTTCAAGCTCCACATAATCTCTGTCCATGTAGAGAAGTTTATCCCCCACAGTGACCTTGTCTCCCACTTTGACATAGGTTGCAAAGCCTCGGCCTTGAAGCTTCGCTGTATCAAGTCCTGCGTGGATCAGAATCGTCAGCTTCTCTTTGGTGCTGATGGCTACAGCATTGAGATTATCCGACACAAGCACCACTTCACCAGATACAGGTGCAAAGAAGATGTCTCCATCAGGAATGATGCACACGCCTGTACCACCCAGCAGATCATCTTTAAGATACTGATTCGCTTCCTCTAAAGGGATGAGTTCTCCTGCCACTGGCATATAGAGTTCACATTTCATTTTCATTTTCTTCCCTCCTATGAAAGTTGAGACAGAAATTCTTCGATTCGATCGAATCCTTTTTTGATGGAGTCTTTATTGATGGCATAGGAAAGCCTTACAAATCCTTCAAGACCGAAGCCTGAACCTGGAACCAGTGCTACCAGGTGGTCAGTGAGAAGGCTGTCTGCAAATTCAAGGGAATTCGTGATGACCTTCCCTTTATAGCTTTTACCGAGGTAGCTTCTGATATCCACCATGAGGTAGAAAGCGCCCTTCGGATAAATATATTTCAGCCCTTCCACCTGCTTGGCACGCTCGATCATGTAGTCTCTTCTGCTTTTGAACTCTTCATTCATCACCGGAATGAAGCTCTGATCTCCGTTTAGTGCTTCCACAGCGGCATACTGCACAAAGGAGGTGGAGTTTGAAGTGGTATGGCTCTGAATGTTTGACATGATCTTGATCAGGTCCTTGGGTCCTGCCGCATAACCAAGTCTCCATCCTGTCATGGCATAGGCCTTTGACAGTGCATTGATCACGAGGGTTCTGTCATAAGTCTCCTCGCTTAAAGTGGCGATGGAATAATGCTTCTCTTCTCCGTAGATCAGAGGTTCATAGATTTCATCTGAAATAATGAAAATATCGTTTTCTCTGCAGAAATCTGCAATGTCCTGCAGTTCTGCCTTCGAGTAGATTGTTCCTGTCGGGTTGTTCGGGCTGTTCAGGATGATCACTTTCGTTTTTGGTGAAAGTGAAGCCAGAAGATTCTCTCTTGTGTACTTGTATTCGTCCTCTTCTCTTGTCTCTACAATAACAGGGATACCGTCAGCCAGATGCACAAGATCAGGATAGCTTACCCAGTAAGGTTTTGCGATGAGCACTTCATCTCCAGGATTAAGAAGTGCGGAGAGTCCGTTTGCAAGGCACTGCTTTCCTCCTGTGGAAATGATCACCTGCTCCCTGGCGTACTGAAGGCCGTTGTCCCGCTTGAACTTGGCGATGACAGCATCCTTGAGCTCGTTGATGCCTGATGCAGGAACATATTTGGTTTTGCCTTCATCTAAAGCGTTCTTGCAGGCCTCTATGATATTGTCCGGTGTATTGAAATCCGGTTCACCAGCCCCAAATCCGATGATGTCTTTCCCTTCTGCTTTCATCTGCTTGGCCTTTGCTGTGATGGCCAGTGTGATGGATGGTGTGAGCTTCCCTGTTTTTACTGAAAAATTCATGTTTTCCCCCTTTTAGTCATACTATTTATTTTATTTTTTTGAGATTACGGTTGTAGATGATGAGTTTCATCATCAGATGTTCATTGAGCCCGAAGCGCCCAAGCCGGTCATTGAATGAATTCTTTTTAAGGTCCTGTTGACCATGGAAATCACTTCCACCTGAAATTACCATTTTGTGTTTCTTTGCGAGAGCATAAAACTTGTTGGTCAGTTCCTTCCTGTGAGAAGGATGATAGACTTCCAGTCCTAGCAGGCCATGGACCTTCAATTCTGCGAGAAGCTGTTCGAAATGCAGATTGTAGAGTTTCTCGCCAGGATGTGCGAGAACTGGAATTCCTCCTGCGTCCCGGAGGGCTTTTAAAGCCTCCCGTGTATCAATCTTGAATCGTTTTTCATAGGCGATTTTATCCACATCTAAATAGACATTGAATGCTTCTTTGATGTTTTTCACATAACCATGCTCTATAAGAAGTTTCGCGATATGCGCTCTTCCGTAGGAATCCTTAGGCGGAGCTTCATCTGGAAGAAAAATATCGAGATCTTCGAGGTTTCCCAGGATTTTGTGATATCTTTCGATCCTGTCGGTTTTAAAACGGTCAAGCAGTGCAAGAAGGGTTTCATCATAAGGATCATGAAAATAGGATAAGATATGCAGCTCCAGCCCTCTATAATAGGTGGACACTTCTACACCAGTGATGATCGTGAGATCCTCGTACTCCGTGCTGAAGTTTCCATAAGCACCCATGGTGTCATGATCTGTGATGGAGATATATCTGATTCCTTTTTCTCTCGCCATTTCTATAATTTCATCAGGTGTAAATGCTCCATCTGAATAAGTCGTATGGATGTGCAGATCATTCAGCATTACATCACCTCTTTCTATACTAAATTTAACATATTATGGATGAAATGTAATCCGATTCTCTGAAATTAAGAGGGAAACACCTCCGAATAAAGGAAGAAAAAATAATCCGACATCATTCGCATACCCTGATCAGGATGAAAACCGGATTTTTCCCCATGGATGTCCTAGGGGATGCCTGGTGGATTTCATCCCTTCTCAAGGAGCTTCCTGTTCTATTTTACGACAATGAAAATGACCTGATGAATTTCATCAGGTCATAAATGCTTTATTCAAGATAAGAAAAGAGTCCTTGAAGGATTTCTTCTTCCAGTCCCTGCATGCCATGGTCACCAAGTGATATGGAGGGTTTCGTCTTTCCGTGGAAATCACTGCCCGCCGTGAGGAAGAGTCTTCTTTTTCTGGTTTCTTTCAGGTAATGCGCTCTGGTCGCTTCATCATGATAGTTACTGTAGGCTTCGATACCCATGATGCCTTCAGAGAGGATCCCCTCAAGGAGCGCTGCACTCAGCCCGATGTTCTGTCCTGGGTGAGCGAGTACTGGAACACCTCCGGTATCTATGATCAGCGATATGGCCTCTGTGAGGCTCATATAAGCTATCGGTACATAGGCCGGTTTTCCCTTGGCGCAGAGATCCCAGTAGAAATTCACGTAAGGATTGTCGCTCCTTGCACCACCTTCAAAGTAAGGAATCATGAGAGGATGTGTCCTGTTTTCAGGTATTTCCATGGCCACTTCCGCCAGAATCTCACCCGTCACGATGCCGCCTCCAGAAAGCTCTCGGATACGCTCTTTTTGGAAGACAATGCCCAGCTTTTCGAGATGAGCCAACCGTTCATCCGCGGAAGATCTCTCCTGTCTTTCCAGTTCTTCTTCATAAACATCATACCGTGTATCTTCATGGATGCCATAACCGAGAATATGGAGGTTCACATCATGATAGGTGCAGTCCATCTCGATGGCGGGAATCACGCTGATCCCGTATGTTTTTGCTGTTCGGATGGCTTCAGGAATTCCTTTGATGCTGTTGTGGTCTGCCAGAGCCACAACTTTAAGGCCTTTCCGATGACACATTTCAATAAGCCTTTTGGGGCTGAATTCTCCGTCAGCACTGAAATTCGAATGCATATGCAGATCGATGTAACTCATATTCATCACCTTCGTGAAGGAATACGTTCCTTCACCCTTTCCTCCTGTCAGGAGATTATTTCTTCTTGCTCTATGATAACCGTCTTTCTTTTCTTCATCATGGCATTGATTTTCTCCGTAGAGAAAAGAAGCAGCGACAACATGATCAATAGATACGGTGTGAACAGCCACAGGTAACCTCTACCTGCAAGGAAGCCGAACAGTGCCGGCATGAAGGTGCTGCCCATATAAGCAAATGCCATCTGCGCACCGATGATGCTTTGTGTATGGGTTTTTCCGAAGCGGGCTGGTGTTTCGTGGATCATGCCAGGGAATACTGGAGCACATCCAAGGCCGACAAGAACGAATCCTGTGAAAAGAAGAAACGGGATCCCAGAAAGGACCATCAGGATGCCTGAGAGGATCGAAAGGATGCCCCCTCTGATGATGATTTTAAAGGAAACCTTCATGGTGATAAAACCTGTAAGGAGTCGCCCCAGAGCAATCCCTCCGAAATAGAGGGAGGTGTACCTGGCTGCTGTTTCTGGAGTGAAACCGCTGTAATTCACAAGATAACTGGAGCCCCAAAGACCCATGGTCATTTCTACAGCGCAGTAGGCGAAGAAACTGAGGATGGCATACTTTACGCCTGGGATTCTATAGATGTTCGAACTTTGAGCGGATTCTTCTTCATGGGCTTCTTCTACGCTGTGAGCGGCTTTTTGTCCGAAGCGTTTCCAGAGCGGAAGCGTGGCGAAAAGCAGAAGAACAATAAATATCTGTATTCCTGAAATCACCAGATACCCGGATCTCCATCCACTGCTGCTCTGAAGAAAAAAGGACAGGATCATTGGACCCATGGTAGCGCCTAAGCCCCAGAAGCTATGAAGCCAGCTCATGTGCTTCGCCTCATAGTGCAAAGATACATAACCGTTCAGAGCCGCATCCACTGAACCTGCACCCAGTCCCAGCGGTAGTGTCAGAAGAACAAGCCACCAGAAGTTCGGTGCCAGTGAGAAGCCCATGAGGGCAAGAGCAGTCATGAGAACACTGACAAGGGTTACTTTACCCGTACCGAAACGTTTTGTGACGCGACCACTCATGAAGCTGGATAATATGGTTCCACCGGTGGTCATCATGGAGAGGATTCCTGCGTTTTCGATGGGTACACCAAGGGACTGATGCATTACAGGCCAGGATGCACCAAGAACTGAGTCTGGAAGCCCCAGACCGATAAAGGCCATATAGATGACCATAAGAAAGAATGTTGCCATGTTTTTTCTCGCTTTCTCTTATTATCATACATGTATGTACGAAGATTATTATTAGTATAGAAGTTAATACCAGAAGGGTCAAGAAGTTCTGAGATATGAAAAAGAACAAGTCCGAAAACTTGTTCTTTTCTGATTTCTAAATTCAGTTTCCTAATCCTCGTTAAGGTTTCGGATTATTTTGCGTAATCAACAGATCGGGTTTCTCTTATGACATTGATCTTAATCTGTCCAGGGTATTCCATTTCTTCCTCTATTCTCTTGACCAAAGATCTTGCCATGAGCATTGCGCCCGCATCATCAACCACATCTGGTTTAACAATGATTCTGATTTCTCTTCCAGCTTGAATTGCATATGACTTCTCTACGCCTTCGAAAGAATTTGCAATTTCTTCCAGTTTCTGGAGCCTCTTGATATAGTTTTCTAAAGTTTCACGTCTTGCGCCTGGTCTTGCTGCAGATATTGCGTCTGCCGCCTGAACAAGTACAGCTTCCATGGATATCATCTCGACATCGCCATGGTGTGCTCCGATTGCATTGACAACGAGTGCTGACTCATGATACTTCTTTGCCAGATCTGCACCGATGGTTGCATGTCCGCCTTCAACTTCGTGATCCACGGCTTTACCGATATCGTGAAGCAGTCCGGCTCTTTTAGCAAGAGTCACGTCAAGTCCGAGTTCTGTAGCCATAAGGCCAGCCAGATTCGCAACTTCAATGGAATGCTTAAGGACATTCTGTCCGTAGCTTGTTCTGAATTTCAGTCTTCCTACCAGTTTTAGAAGTTCTGGGTGAATTCCATGGATTCCGATTTCGAAAGAAGCCTGTTCGCCCTCTTCCTTGATTACATTCTCCACGTCTTTCTTGGATTTCTCCACCATCTCTTCAATTCTTGCAGGATGGATTCTACCATCTACAATCAGTTTCTCCAGTGTCAGTTTCGCGATTTCTCTTCTTATAGGATCAAAACTTGATAGAATTACAGCCTCTGGAGTATCATCAATGATGAGATCCACGCCTGTAAGGGTTTCGAGGGTTCTGATGTTTCTACCTTCTCTACCGATGATTCTACCCTTCATTTCGTCATTTGGCAGGGTTACCACATGTACTGTAGTTTCAGATACATGATCCGCTGCACATCTTTGGATTGAAGTGGTAATGATTTCTCTCGCCTTCATGTCTGCTTCTTCTTTTGCTCTGGATTCCATTTCTTTTACCATCAGCGTCAAGTCTCTCTGTACTTCCCCTCTGACTTCATCCATTAGCAGTTTCTTAGCGTCATCTTGTGATAAACCGGCGATTTTCTCGAGTTCAGATCTTCTTGATGCTAAAAGCACTTCTGTTTCATGCTCTTTTTCGGCAAGATCAGAAATCTTCTTATTCAAAGATTCTTCCTTCTTTTCGAGCTGCTCCGTTTTTTTATCTAAAGACTCTTCTTTCTGAATGGTCCTTCTCTCAAGTCTCTGGACTTCGGTTCTTCTTTCTCTGACTTCTTTTTCAGCTTCGGATTTCAGCTTGAATGCTTCATCTTTCGCTTCCAGAGAGGCCTCTTTCTTCAGAGCTTCAGCTTCTTTCTTTGAATCTTCTTGAATTCTCTTGCTGTCTTTTTCCGCATCACCAAGGATTTCCTTAGCTTTTTTCAACTTACTATTTGATAAATATAAGATTATGGCACCTACCACCAGTAATGTAACAACACCTGTTACGATTATAGCGATTTGTTCTGTGCTCATATTTACACCCCCTTGCTTTTTTAGTCATTTTTTATAGCTAAATGTGAAAGCTTGGAAAGTGCATATTATTCTCACTGTGAATTTTGATAAACCAATACAAATTTATTGTATCTTATCCCATAATAAGTGTCAAATAAATCAGAGCAAAAAAAGAGTGCTGTGATACTGCTGAAATGCAAATGATGAAAACAATATCAGCATAAATTTAGCATCGGCACGCTTCTGGAGGATTTCAGAGGATACATGATTATTGGTCCGGTTTCAGTTTCAGCATCGAGCTGTGATTTTTTCCATGAGAAAAGACTGGTCCGTCGGACCAGTCTCTCAATTATATCTATGCTATTTCTTCTTCTTATCTGTTTTCACTTCTTCTTCATCTATTCCAGCAATCACTTCTATCGCTTCGACGATTTCCGCCTTTTTGGCCAGAGGAAGTTCATATTTTGCGCGAATCTTATTTTCGATTTCGAGCATCACGTCAGGATTTTCAGTAAGATAGGTTTTGGAATTCTCTCTACCTTGGCCAAGTCTGGTTCCTTCATAGGAGAACCATGCACCGGATTTATCGACAATCTCTTCCTCAACGCCTACATCCAGAACATTACCGGATCTTGAAATACCACCGTTGTACATGATATCGAATTCTGCCTTCTTGAATGGTGCAGCTACTTTGTTCTTGATGACTTTGATTCTTGTTCTGTTACCGATGACATTGTCACCGTTTTTGATGGAATCGATTCTTCTGATGTCCATTCTTACAGAAGCATAGAATTTCAGTGCACGGCCACCTGGTGTTGTTTCAGGGTTACCGAACATGACACCGATCTTTTCTCTCAACTGATTGATGAAAAGAATACTGCAGTTGGTCTTGCTTATTGCTCCAGCAAGTTTTCTCAGCGCCTGAGACATGAGTCTTGCCTGAAGGCCCATATGGCTGTCTCCCATTTCACCTTCGATTTCCGCTCTTGGCACAAGTGCCGCTACGGAGTCAATGACCACAAGGTCAATGGCATTGGATCTTACAAGTGCTTCTGCAATTTCCATAGCCTGTTCGCCTGTATCCGGCTGGGATACCAGCAGATTGTCTATATCGACACCTAATCTTTTCGCGTACTGGGGATCCAGAGCATGCTCAGCATCAATAAATGCTGCAATTCCGCCCAGTTTCTGTGCTTCGGCAATACAATGCAGAGCTACAGTGGTCTTACCTGATGATTCAGGTCCATATATTTCAATAATTCTTCCTTTTGGAATTCCACCGATACCAAGCGCAATGTCTAGTCCTAGACATCCTGTTGGGATGGAAGCCAGGTTAAGCTTGGAATCTGCACCCAGTTTCATTACGGAACCTTTACCAAACTGTTTTTCAATCTGATTCATAGCAGCATCCAGAGCCTTCATTTTATCTGCATTAATATTAGCCAAATCATTCACTCCTCGTATGTTTAAATATGTCGTTCTTTCAAATAAAGAACATCCGTTCCAAATTATTATATGCCAAAATCTGGGGACTGTCAACCAGATTCACTACTGCATATTATAGGCTGATTCCTGTTATTTATTCGTGTTCTCTTCCATTTTTTCCATGTAACCTTTGATCTCAAGAAGGATTTCATCCTCGCTGTCCATGAGCTCCCCAATGGCGATATGGTCTTTTGCTGATTGCAGATCGCCAAGATTGATATAGCACATGATAAGATTCGTCAGGATTTCAATGGTTCTGACCTGTTCGAACAGGGTTCTGAAGTAGTTCACAGCCTGAGCGTAGTCTCCTATAGCTGCGTAGTTGATGCCAAGTTCATTAAGGACGTCAACATAGGCTTCATCAATGGCAAGGGCATCGTTGAGATAGAATATCGCCTTCTCATGATTCTTAAGGATTCTGTAGGCGATGGCAATCATGAGAAGTAGTCTCGGATTGTCCTCTTCTCTGCTGAGTAGTGGAAGCACAAGCTCCAGAAATTTCTGGGGATTGTCGTAGAGAATCTCCTCCCCTTCCATAATTCGGGATTTGCGGTCAAGAAACTCCATCTCTTCTGTGATTTCGCTTGTTTCTTCTCCGCCGAATCTCAGATACTCACGGATGTTGAAGAGGGCTCCGGTGAAGTCGCCATTGAATCTCAAAGCAGACCCCTTGAAGAGATACCCTTCGTTGATTCCAGCGGAAACAGCTTCATCTGAATATTTCAGTAAAGCATCGATGTACATGGACGACTTGAGGGCCAGGTCTTCGATGAGTGCCAAAGCATTTTTAAGGACTTCAGCCTCCCCGTGCACATGATAAAGACCCAGAAGATAGATCAGCGCCTCTTCCAGCTTCTCTTCCTTGATCAGTTTTGAGACAAGCCCCTTGATGACGCTGTCTCTTTCGATTTTCTTTAAAATTGTCTTATAAAGGTCAATCTGGTTGAAGTCAGCATCTGCTCCCGCAACATAATACATCCCTTTGACAAATTCACCAAAGGGAAGATTCCTGGTAAAATCCTGATTGATGTTGTCTGCGATATATTCAGGAGACAGAGGAAGAAAAAGATCTTCCTTCGCCTCTTTGATTTCCGGGATGTTGAAATGCTCAATCAGAATATTTTTATTGATCTCCAAAAAGATCAGCTTGGATAGATTTGTTTTAAAATGCTTGATATATTCCAAATTGGACCTCCTATAATTTTACTCTATCTAGAAGCCTTTATTCACGATGGAAATGACTTCTTTTTTGAAAGCGGCCAGCTTCTGGTCGGCATCTTCCATGGAAGTGCCTTTGACGGCCATGTAGGCTTTCATCTTCGGTTCTGTACCTGAAGGCCTCACCACAAACCAGGATTCATCTTCCAGCATGTATTTGATGACGTTGGATTCAGGCAGAGTGATCGGTGTCTTCTCCCCTGTCGTGATGTCGATTCTTTCTCTTAACTTATAGTCTTCCTTGAAGAGAATCTTCACGCCGTCTATTTCTGTCAGCGTAGTTTCTCTGAAGTATCTGATGCACTTACTGATCTTGTCTTTGCCGTCTTTTCCGGCCATGGTGAAGGATTCGATCTCTTCACGGAAAAATCCGAATTTCTCGTAGATCTCCACAAGCGCATCATAAAGGGTCATTCCCTTGGTCTTGTAGTAGGTTGCAATCTCACAGAGAATCATGGAAGCGACCACCGCATCCTTGTCTCGTACAAAAGTGCCTGCCAGATAACCGAAGGATTCTTCAAATCCGAAGATGAAGGTCTTTTCTTCAGTTTCTTTATATTCTTCAATCTTTTCTCCGATGTACTTGAATCCTGTGAGGACGTCAAGAAGTTCCACCCCGAATTCCTTCGTGATGTTTCTTACACTTTCGGTAGAAACGATGGTTTTGATGATGACCCCG
This sequence comes from uncultured Proteiniclasticum sp., assembly GCA_964643785.1. Taxonomy (GTDB): domain Bacteria; phylum Bacillota; class Clostridia; order Clostridiales; family Clostridiaceae; genus Proteiniclasticum. The sequence continues at coordinate 27,661 of CAZXUT010000012.1, read as the reverse complement.
TTCTCAGGAACCGCATTTTCCTCTTTCATGGCTTTTAATAGATAATAGGTGATCAGCATACCGATCTGATTTCCTGAAAGGACCTGATCATTTCCCTTGTTGTCTTTCACGATGACGCCTACACGGTCTGCATCAGGGTCTGTTCCGAAAATGATATCCGGGTTCACTTTTTCAGCCAGTTTCAGTGCAAGTTCGAACACCTGAGGATTCTCAGGATTCGGGTAAGGAGCTGTAGGGAAAGTTCCATCTGGAAGTTCCTGTTCTTTTACTACATGAACATTTGTATAACCGAGCTCCTTCAGAACACGGCGCACAGGAATATTTCCTGAACCATGAATAGGTGTGTAGATGATGGAAAGATTCTTGGCGTTTTCCTTCAGCATCTCCTTTTTCACAGTAAGCGTCTTGATGGAATCGATGTATGTTTTGAGAACATCTTCTCCTATATATTCTAACAGCCCTTTTTCCAGAGCTTCTTCTTCAGAGATGGTCAAGACCTCATCAAACCTTTCAATGGATCTGATTTCCGTAAGGATCGCATCGGCTTCATCGTCTGTAACCTGTCCCCCGTAGGAACCGTAGACTTTGAATCCGTTATAGGCCTGTGGATTATGAGATGCCGTGATGACAATTCCCGCACTGGTATTATAATGCCTTACTGCAAATGAAAGCAGTGGCACTGGTGCCAGAGTGTCGTAGAGATAGACCTTCACACCATGGGCACTGAGAATAAGGGATGCAACTTTCGCGAATTCATCGGATTTGATTCTTGAGTCATAGGCGATGGCACAGGATGGATTCTCCACATTCTTTTTGAGATGTCTTGCAAGTCCTTCTGTGGCTTTTCCCACGGTATGGATATTCATGCGATTGGTTCCAGCGCCAAGGATTCCTCTTAATCCGGCTGTACCGAATTCAAGTTCAGTATAGAACCTGTCTTCCAGTTCCTTTTCATCTGTTACCGATCTGAGCTCTTCTTTGAATTCATCAGAAACATGACCGCTTTCAAGCCATTCCTGCAGTTTTTCTTTATAGGACATGATGATTTCCTCCTTTGTTGGGCATACTTTACTCACATTATAATATATTCTCGGTGAGATTTCATAGATTTATCGCTGTTTCTCCAATGTTTATGGCAAAATGAAAAATGTTTATGGAGATAAGATGAAAATGTTGTCATTATATAATAGAATGGAAGTAGTGAAGTCATGAGATTTCTCATTGTATTATAGAAGAATTATGCTATTATTAAATAGTTATTTTTGATATGAGGTTTCATGGAAATATGAGTATACTGAAAGAAGGTGGCTGTAAAGTTGTATAAGCTGAACCAGAACGAGACTCCACTTTTTGATGCCCTTATGGAATATGTGGATCGGGACACAGTACCGTTTCATGTACCAGGACATAAAAAAGGTGAAGGAATTGAAAAGAATTTTAAGAAATTCATGGGGGATAATCCCTTCAAGATAGATGTGACGGTCTTCCAATTGGTGGATTCACTTCACCATCCCACAGGACCGATAAAAAAAGCGCAGGAGCTTGCGGCGGACGCCTATGGTGCAGATGCTTCTTTCTTCTCTATCCATGGTACCTCTGGCGCCATCCAGGCCATGATCATGTCTGTCGTCAGCGAGGGAGATACCATCATAGTGCCTAGAAACGTCCACAAGTCCATTACAGCCGGAATCATTCTAAGCGGAGCAATCCCTGTGTATATGCAGCCGGAGCTTGACAAGAAGCTAGGAATCGCTCAGGGCGTGACGCCTGAAACGGTGGAAAAGACTTTGAGAGAAAATCCCCATGCCAAGGCTGTGCTGATCATCAATCCGACCTATTACGGCGTGGCTACAGAGCTTGAAAAAATAGCGGAGATCGTACATGAATATGATATTCCTCTCATCGTGGATGAAGCCCATGGTCCTCATCTGGCCTTTTCCGATAAGCTGCCCATGTCTGCCATGCAGGCCGGTGCGGATCTTTGTGCCCAGAGCACCCACAAGATCATCGGTGCCATGACCCAAGGGTCGATTCTTCATGTGAGAACGAAATATGTCAGTTCTGCCAGAGTGCAGCAGATCATGAATCTTCTTCAGACCACCTCCCCTTCCTATCTTCTCCTGGCCTCTCTGGATACGTCCAGAAAGCAGATTGCCCTTGATGGAGATGAGCTTCTGGATAAGGCCATCGAAAATGCGGAATATCTGAGAAGTGAAGTCAACAAGATTGAAGGTCTATACTGCTTCGGCAATGAAATACTTGGCAATCCAGGCGTTTTCGCCTTAGATCCGACGAAGATCTGCATTACCTGCAGAGACCTTGGTATTACAGGATTTGACCTGGATATGATTCTGGCCAACAAATACCATATCCAGATGGAGCTTTCAGATCTTTACAATACACTGGCGGTAGGAAGCTTCGGGGATACCAGAGAGAATATGGATAAGCTGATTACAGCCTTAAAGGAAATCAGCGATGAATACATGAACAAGGACCAGATCAAACCGGATTTCATAGACATCCCTTCCATTCCGAAACAGGTGCTGATTCCAAGAGAAGCATTCAACGCAGAGAAAGTATCAGTGCTACTGGAGGACAGTATCGGTGAAGTCTCCGGAGAGTTTCTCATGGCTTACCCGCCAGGAATCCCTGTGCTATGTCCAGGTGAAGTCATCACAGAAGAGATTGTGAACTATGTCAATGACCTGAAGAAAACAGGACTCTATGTACAAGGAACAGAAGACCCGAGAGTGGAATACATCAAAGTAGTGAATTAAAGAATTAAAGATCAATACTAATAATAAAGAACAGCCGGAAAGCTTATGAGTGCGCTTTTCGGCTGTTCTTCTATTTTTGATGTCCTCTGTTTCTGTTATCTGTTTCGGTCAATGATGAGGTATTTCAGAACGCTCAGATATTCCGTCAGATAACCCTTCGCCAAAGTGGTGGGTGGCGTTTTTGAAGGGATACCGAAAGCGTCCAGTCCTTTCTCCTTTGCTGTGAGTGTTCCTCTGAACACGTGAAAACTGTTGGTGACAATACCGAACTTCATCTTTTCCAGCTGAAGAGCAGGCAGTTCATCCTTCAGTACATCGATACTGAAACCTATGTTTTCATAGGTGTTGAAGGAGTTGTCTTCGATGAGGATTCTGTCCTTGGCAATTCCCTTCTTCTCAAGATAGGTTTTCATGGCCTCAGCTTCAGAAATCTCTTCGCCTCTGCCAAGTCCTCCTGATACTACAGCAATGGTCTCCGGGTGCTCGATCAGATACGCATACCCTCTATCAAGGCGATGGGCAAGTGCAGGAGAAGGTGTTCTCCCATAAAGTCTTGCACCGAGGATGATGATCACATCGGCATTCTCATCCTTTGTTTTCTGGGCATGATAAAGAATCAGACCCTCAACGACGACAAAGGTCAGAATAAACACTGCAGCAAGGAAAAATAAAACTTTTCTCAGGATCCTTCTACCAGTCCTCTTTTCTACATTCTTCTTTTCCATTTCAGCTCCACAAGAGATAAAAGATTATCCTCTTCATCATAGATTTCATGATAGGATTCCATATCCTCAACAATAGATTTTACGACGACATTTCCGCCAGGCCGCTTTTCTTTCTTGTAGACGATGGATAGATCCTCCGGCACATGGTCAAGAAGAAACTGCTCATTCTCGTCCGTCGTCAGAGATTCCATGGCCCAGTTGATATAGATCGTGTTGTTCACATGGTCGTTGCTGTCGATATCATGGAAGCGGATTTCAAACTGCTTTTCATGAGTATAGGAACCGCTTCTTCTTTTCTTCAGCGGTTTCACTTCAATCCCCTCTACGATTCTGCCTTGCAGAGGCGAAAGCGAAGGATCGACTTTATCAAGGTAAATATCCTTGACATGATCTGGAATCTTCACCATTTTCCTCTTGTTCGCATCGATGACAATCCATACAGAAAGTGCATATCCTACAGTCTTGCCTTCTTCGTCAAGGACATAGAAATATCGGTGGGAATAGATGTCTTTATGAAAAAGTGCGAAAGTCCTGAAACTGAGTTTTTTAGCGTAGTAATCCCCGTCTTCCAGATGCAGTTTCCAGGAATAAAGGACCCATACAAGGCCCATCTCTTCCATGTAGTTCGGTGCGAGACCTAGACTTACCGTGTGATACATGGAAGTCGTGTTCAGCATCTGCACAAACGAATCCAGTTTAAGATAGAGGAAGCGGTCCGTCTCTTTAAAATCTATGATCGTGGTCTTTTCGTAATCCTTCATTTACATCCTCCTGATAGTCAGTAATAAATATAGTAAAAAACAATGATGAGTACTGACATTTTAAAACTCTATTATTCAATAGTATGAATATATCTCAAAGTTTTTAAATTCATCTTAATATTTTACTAATTGAGTCAGTGGAAAGATTTGATGTTTGTTGAATTATTCGTTATAATAATCAGAATATGGAAGTGAAATGGAGAAATGAAAAATGGAAGATATACTGATACTAGTAGATGAAAAGGATAATTTTCAGGGATATATGGGCAAAGAAGAGGCTCATTTCAAAGGAGTGAAGCATAGAGCCTTCAGCATCTTTGTCTTCAACGAGAAGAATGAGCTTCTTCTTCAGCAGAGAGCCCTTCATAAATATCATACACCGGGACTCTGGAGCAATACCTGCTGCTCTCATCCGAGATATGGAGAGACTACCCTTCAAGCGGTCAATAGAAGACTGCCTGAAGAAATGGGATTTGACACAGAACTTACTCATGTTCATGAGATGTCCTATGAGATCAGGTTTGACAATGGCGTCATCGAGAACGAATATGATCATGTTTTTGTAGGCCGATATGAAAAGAATCCTGTCATCAATGAAGAGGAAGTTCAAGCTTACAAATGGATCACACTGGAAGAACTCAAAAAGGATATGGACCGGAATCCCAAGATATATACCTTCTGGTTTAAAAAGATCATAGAAGAATTTGATTTCATAAAAGCACTTCATCAGGTGGATGAGATAAAAAAAGAAATACACTGATGACAGCGAACCGACAAGCAAGTAAGCCAGGATGCATCCATAAATGCATCCTGGCTTACTTGCTTTGGAAAAAGTTTTGACAGGAGAAGAAAATAGCTCTAAAGTAATGAGATATAGAAAATGTAGGATCATTGGAGGATTTCCATGAATATAGCAGCTTTTCTCACCTATATCATCATCACCGCCATCACCCCGGGACCCAATAACATCATGTCCATGACCCATGCAAGCAGGATGGGCTTCAGAAAGAGCTACCCGTTCAATCTGGGGATTTTCCTGGGAACAACGATGGTCATGGTACTCACCACTTTATTCTCCAGCCTCTTTTTCAGTTACATCCCCAAGGCAGAGCCCGTCATGCTCGTCATCGGTGCAGGCTATCTTCTGTACCTTGCCTATAAGATCTTGACCAGCGGAAAAGAAATCAGAACAGGGAAAATAACGGAGGCTAGATTCATACCTGGTGTTCTGCTTCAGTTCATCAATCCGAAACTATACATCTACAGCATCACAGCCATGGGATCCTATATCCTGCCTCATTACAAAGAGACAGGCACGCTTCTTCTCTTCGCCTTTTTCCTGGCTGTGGTGGGCTTTTTGTGCACTGTGCTTTGGGCATTGTTCGGCTCTCTTTTCAGAAAGCTCTTTTCAGATCAGGGAAAGCTGATCAATACGATCATGGCTCTTCTTCTGGTCTACAGTGCAATCTCGTTATTCTTTTAGAAAGTCCGTTATTTTGAAGATAGCTCATGTACTATAAGATAGTCAAAAAGCAGGAGTTCCTTTTAAAGGAGCTCCTGCTTCGCTGTAATCAGGGTTTAAATGCTGTAGCCCAGTTCAAGGGCTCTTAAGTTCACATCATGAAGAGCGGGCTTGAAATACTGCCTGATAAGATGAACAAACAGCTCTTTATCAATTTCCAGGTCTCTGGCAAGAATACCCAGCAGAATGATGTTGGCTGCTTTCGCGTTGCCTAGTTCCAGAGCTTTATTCTGGGCATCCACTGCCTGCACATGATATCCTTTGCTTTTCATCTCCTCTAGAATTTCCTCGGGATAGACTTCCTTACCCATATTGACAGAGTAAGGCCTGATTTCATGATCGCTGGAAATGATGGTTCCGTTATCCTTAAGAAACCCGAGCCATCTTCCGGATTCGCTTTTCTCAAAAGACACGATATAGTCTGCTGTTCCCTTTTCAATCAGCGGTGAATGGACGTTTTCTCCGTACCTGACCTGAGTGGAGACGCTGCCCCCACGCTGCGCCATTCCATGTACTTCACTCATTTTGACATCATAACCCAGATCAATGAGTGCAGCAGACAGAAGATTCGATGCTGAAATCGTTCCCTGACCACCAACGCCGACAAATAATATATTCGATTCCTTACGCATTGACAAGATCCCCCTTCTTCTCGATTGCATCAAATGGACATACCTGATAGCAGAGCGTGCATCCGTTGCACATCTCTCTATCGATGAATACACTTCCATCCTTGATGTAGATGGCAGGGCAACCTGTTCGTACACAGGTCTTGCATTTTCTGCACTTCTCCTGGTCGATTTCAACATAGGAGTTTCTTCTCAGAACCTGAACATCCTTCAGCAGTGCACAAGGTTCCTGGGTGATGATCACAAAAGGCTCCGTCGCCGATTTCGCTTCCTTGATCACTTCTTTTGCCTTGTCCTGGTAATAAGGATTGATGATCTTGATGTTCTCATCTTTGATGCCCAAGGAACGGACCAGCATCGGAATGTTGATGTTTCCTGCATCTTCTCCCATGAGGGTCTTTCCTGTTCCTGGATTTTCCTGGTGTCCTGTCATGCCTGTTGTCCTGTTGTCCATGATCACCGTGACCACAGGGATCTTGTTGTAGATGGAATTGACAAGGCCTGTTATGCCGGAATGGAAGAAGGTGGAGTCTCCGATGAAGGAGAAGACCTTCTTTTTCGTGTTTCCCTGAATGTCGAGCACCTTCTGCATCCCTGCGCCTGCAGAGATGGAAGCACCCATACAGATTACCGTATCTGTAACATTGATCGGATCCATGGCACCTAAGGTGTAGCATCCGATATCGCCTGAGGCGATGATGTCCCTGTCAGTTTTCAGCGCATTGAAGAAACCTCTATGTGGACATCCTGCGCAAAGAACTGGAGGTCTTGTGGGAGACTTTGATTCCATAAGAATCATTTCCTTCTTCTCTCCACCAAGGAAAGCTTCACGGATGATCTCAGGATTCAGTTCCCCGCAGATGGGAAGAACATCTCTTCCTCTGCAGGTGATGCCCATGGCTTTGATTTCCTTTTCAAGATAAGGCTCATTCTCTTCGATGACGATGATTTCATCCATGTCTCTGGAGAAGGAGGCTATGAGTTCTGTGGGAATCGGAAAAGTCATACCCAGTTTGAGATAAGATGCATTTTCACCGAAGACCTCTTTCGCATAGGCGTAGGAGATTCCTGAAGTGATGATGCCGACTCTGCTGGCGTTTTTCTCCACGATGTTCAGATTGGACGCATTGTTATACGCTCTCAAGCTGGATAGTCTCTCTTCCACAACAGGGTGTCTTCTCTGTGCATGACCTGGCGTCATGACGTTCTTCAGTGTGTCTTTCTTGTACTCTCTGATGGCGACTTCCTTCCGGTCTTCCATATTCACGAGGGATTTGGAGTGATTCACTCTTGTGGTGGTTCTGATGAGTACCGGAGTATCAAACTCTTCGCTGATCTCATAGGCTATCTTTACGAAGACACGGCACTCTTCCGAATCGGAAGGTTCAAGCATAGGCACCTTGGCATGAAGCGCATAATAGCGGTTGTCCTGTTCATTCTGGGAAGAATGCATTCCTGGATCATCCGCATTGATGATGACAAGTCCGCCGTTGACGCCAATATAAGCCATTGTGAAGAAAGGGTCAGCTGCAACGTTCAGACCAACATGTTTCATGGTAGTCAAGGCGCGCGCACCCATGATGGATGCACCTGAGGCTGCCTCCATTCCTACTTTTTCATTCGGAGCCCATTCAGAGTAGACCTCTTTGTATTTTGCGAGATTCTCCAGTATTTCTGTGGAAGGCGTTCCCGGATAGGCTGATGCAAAATGAGCACCCGCTTCCCAGGCTCCTCTTGCAAGTGCTTCATTTCCTGTCATTAGTGATTTCATTAATTTTCCCCCTTGGATAAAGTCATCATGATCGCCAGAGCGATGCTGTTCAGCTTCGCTTCACTGGAATCGGATCGTGAAGTGAGAATCACCGGGCATTTCGCGCCGAGGATCACCCCTGCACTTTCAGCCCCGGCCATGTAGGTGAAGGATTTGCCTAAGAAGTTTCCTGCTTCAAGACTTGGAACAAGCAGAACATCTGCGTCTCCTACAACTTCTCCCGTCACGCCTTTATGGTCCGCTGATTCACGGGAAATGGCGATATCAAAAGATAAGGGTCCTTCTACTACAATGTCCTTCTCCTCTTTGAAGATTTTTGAAAGCTCCACTGCATCCACACTGCTTTCAAGATTCGGATTCACTTTCTCAACCGCAGACAATGCCGCAACTTTCATTGGGTGGAGCCCGAAGAGCTTGCCCAGCACCTTGGCATTACGGATGATATGTTCCTTATCCTTCAGGCTTGGCTTCATGACCATGCCGCCGTCTGTCAGAAGGATCAGTTTGTGGTAGCTCTTCATTTCATAGATCATGACATGGGATAATAAAGTATCTCCTCTTAGTCCGAGTTCTTTGTTTAGGACTGCCTTGAGAAGGATCTTGGTGTCAACAAGTCCCTTCATGATGATGTCCGCTTCTCTGTCTGAAACAGCTTTTGCAGCCAGGTAGGCAGCTTCTTCCGGAGTCTTCGCATCGATGATTTCTGCATGACGGAAGATGAGATTGTTCTTTTCCATGGTTTCTTTTATTTTCAGCGCATCCCCAAAAAGCATGAAAGTGGCCATGTTATATCTTTCTGCTTCAGAAAGTGAAATAAGGACATCCTTGTCTTCAGCTGACGCGACAGCAATGCATTTTTTCTGATTTCTTGCCTGTCCTACTATTTCTTTTAAACTGGTAATCAAAATATTTTCCCCCTTATTTTCCTGATAACGTATACAGCGGATTTCAAAAAGAAGATGAAACCCGCAGGTTCATCTTCTTTCAGTATAAAATATCCTAATCACATTATCAATTGAAGCCAGACAACTATATAAATTCCGCGAAAACTAGCCTTCGTATACAGTCAACCTGTTAAATTGTGTCTTCCTGTGTCACGATATTAATAATTAAAAAAACTATTGTTATATCTGTAACAGCTATTTTATCGTATTGATGCATTTTCCTGAAGCGTTTCTGATGGCTATAAGATCCTTACATCCTGTAAGAAGCATAGCACCTCGCAGCTCATTATAGATTTTCTGCGCATACAGAGTGACCGCTTCTTCACCGCCACCGATGGCATACTGGGCGAAGGGTCTGCCGATGAGCACTGCATCTGCACCTAAGGCCAGAAGCTTGAACACATCCACCCCGCTTCTGACACCGCCATCTGCAAAGATCTTGCATCTTCCATTGACAGTCTGTGCGATCTCTTTAAGGACCACAGCTGTTGCAGGGGTATGATCAAGAATTCTTCCACCGTGGTTGGAGACCACAATGGCATCTGCACCAGCTTGAATCGCAAGTTCTGCTTCCTCCACTGTCATGATTCCTTTGATGATGAATGGAACCTGCAGATGTTTTTTCACTTCCTTCAGCTCTTCGAGGGATTTCGGGTCTACCCGTTGTCCATGCATCTTCAGTGTATCAAGGCCAGCAGCATCTATGTCAATCCCCACTGCGATAGGATCTGTTTTCATGGCAAGATCGATTCTTGACAGGAGCTCCTCATTGTTCCAGGGTTTGATGAATGGAATACCGAGAACAGATTCCTCTTTCAGCACTTTCAGATTATCCTCAAGGAAGGATTTATAGGCGGAGTCGCCTACCATGGGGACTATCCCCGCATTTTTTGAGCCACGGATCACTGCGCGGATGTAGTCTTCTTCTGAGACCTTGTTTCCCATGTTGATGTTCACACCAGTGACAGGAGCCGGCATCACTGGCATCATAAGATGCTGTCCGAAGAGCTCGATTGTAAGATCTGGATCCTTCACATCATGAATGGTTCTCAGGTTCAGCGTGATTTTCTTCAGCTCGTTGAAGTTTCCCATAAAACTTGAGCCTGTTCCTTTTCCGCCCATTCCAGGCACTTCGCCTCTGCAGGCTACACCATCACACTCCGGGCACATTCTGCACTGAGGCATCATGAGCTTTCGGGCATTTATTGTCGCTTCCTTTAATGTCATATTAACAATCCTCCAATTTCATTTTCTGTATACACTTCTATCCCGTTCTCCAGAAGCCTTCTGCAGGCGACGCCATGTCCTACTACAAGTTGATTTGAAAAGGTGCCGTCATAAATCCTGTCTTTGCCGCAGGAAGGACTTCTGGCTTTCAGAACAGCTTTTCTGATTCCGTTTTTCAGGCAGTACTCTAAAGTGATCCTGGCCCCTTCTTCGTAGCTGGCTGTCACATCTTTTCCGTTTACGCTGAGAACCAGGCCGCCTATTATTTCTGCCGGGTCTCTGGGGACAGTAAGTCCGCCCAGCACTTCCGGACACATGGGAATCAGCTCATATTTTTCTTTGAGAAGATCCATCTCCTCTATTTTAAAGCCAGTTCCGTCGTACCTTACCTTCTCCCCAAGAAGGCAGGCTGATACAATGATCTTTTCTTTCATGCAGTTTATTTCAGGGTAATGATGGTAACCCCTTTACCCCCTTCACCGTATTCACCCAGACGATATTTTTTCACATGAGGATGATGCCTGAACATATCCCACAGAGACTCCTTCAGGACGCCTGTGCCCATACCATGAATGATGGTGACATCATTAAGACCTGCAACGGAAGCCTCATCCAGATACATGTCCACGGTATGTTCCGCTTCCAGTGCATCCTGTCCACGGACATCACAGCTGATGTCAACATGTTTCAGGTTGAGTTTTGATTCACGTTTAGCGATCTTTTTCTGCTGCTTGTCTTCTCTGATCTCCACAAGATCCTTTTTGTTGACGCTAAGCTTCATGATGCCTGCCTGGACCATAAGATCGCCCTTGGAATCAGGAAGCGTTAGAATCGATACTTTCTGATTCAGTGTGGACAAGAGGACATCCTGACCCTCTCTGAATTCGGTGATCTGCTTTCCCTCGACCTTTTCAAAAAGATCTTTATTTTCCTGCTGATCCATGTCTTTCTTTAAGGAGTCTCTTATTTCCTGAAGACTTCGTCTGCTGTCTTTGAGTTCCACGGTGCTTTCAAGATCTCGAAGCTGCTTCAGGATCTCATCCGCTTTGGTCTTCGCCTCTTCCAGATACCTCTTTCCTTCAATCTTCGCCTCTCTCATGGCCTTGTCACGGATTTCATCGATACGTTCAAGCTTTTTACTGAGCTCCTCTTCTTTGCGAAGAAGTTCTCGCTTGATGTTTTCCGCATCTCTTGCATCCTTGGATGCATCTCTTCTTGATTTTTCAAGACTCTCAATGAGATCCTCAAACTTCAGTGCTTCATCATCGATGAGGGCACGAGAGCGCTCGATGATGTCATCATTGAGGCCCAGTCTTTTGGAAATCAGAAATGCATTGGATTTTCCGGGAACACCGATAAGGAGTCTATAGGTAGGCCTTAAAGTCTCCACATTGAATTCCACTGATGCATTGACCGTTTTATCGGATTTAAGCGCGTAGGCTTTCAGTTCACTGTAGTGGGTCGTTGCCAGAATGCGGATTCCTCTTTCCTTCAAGGTTTCAAGGATGGCCATACCAAGTGCGGCGCCTTCTGTAGGGTCTGTGCCTGCACCCAGTTCGTCGAACAGAACGAGAGATCTGTTATCCGCCTCTTTGATGATGCTGACAATGTTGGTCATGTGAGAAGAGAAAGTGGAGAGACTCTGTTCTATGCTCTGCTCATCTCCGATATCTGCATAGATGTCACGAAAATGACCGATACTGGAACCGTCTGACACGGGTATGAGGATGCCTGACATGGCCATGATGTGCAGAAGTCCGACAGTCTTAAGCGTCACTGTCTTTCCCCCTGTGTTAGGTCCTGTGATGACGATGGTTGTAATACCCTCCTCCATATAGATGGTGGACGGAACGACTTCTTTGTCAGGAATAAGAGGATGCCTGGCATCTCTTAGATTGAAGGTGAGATCTTCTCTTAATTCTGGCTTGGTTCCCATAATTCTGCTGGAGTATTTCGCTTTGGCGAAAATGACATCCAGTTCATAGATGATGGCAGCATTTCTTCGAACCGATTCAATGTCAGCTTCCACTTTTCTTGAAAGCTCCATGAGAATTCGCTCGATTTCCGCTTTTTCCTTCAGCATCAGTTCTTTGATTTCATTGTTGAGATTCACAAGACTCATCGGTTCGATGAAAAGAGTCGCACCAGAGGCGCTCTGATCATGTATAAGCCCCTTCACCTGATTTTTGTGTTCTGCCTTGACCGGTATCACATAGCGGTCTCCACGGACCGTGAAAATGCTGTCCTGGAGATATTTTTCATTTTCCCTCACGAGACTTTGAATCTTGTCTTTCACGGAGCCTGTCTTTTCACGTAGAGATCGTCTGATTCTAAGTAGTGCATCAGAAGCCTGATCGGCAATTTCCTGATCCCCTACAATGGCATAATAGATGGAGTTTTCCAGCTGCCTCAGTGGAGTGATGCCAAAAACGAGGTTCTTCAGATGAAAGCATCGCTCTTCTTTTCCTACGTAATCTTTAAAGTGCCTGGCACTTTTCATGACGTTCGCAATCTTCAGAAGATATTCTGCACTTGCTGTGCCCCCTTTTCCGATATACTCTATGGGGGTTCTTACGTCATAGACGCCTTCAAATGGAGCACTGCCTTTTTCTTCCAGAAGTCCTAAAGCCTCTTTTGTCTCCTCGAGGGCTCTTTCGATTTCCGCGGCTGCTGAAAGAGGCGTCAGGGAGTCGATGCCATCTTTTCCTGGAGAGGAGATGGCATAGGATTTGATTTTTTCTTTGATTTTGTTAAATTCAAGTTTGTTCAGATTCTTTTCTTTCACTATTCAACACCTCGTTTGTAATGTCCTCTGTTAAATGATGCGAGCTGAAGTGCTTCGCCAGTCAGGAAGGCATGGATGATTTCCTTCGCTTCCTCATCAGTTTCTGTTGTCAGGTCCACTCTCATGGATTTGATGCCGATGTGCTCTAGGTCTCTTGTGCTATCCAGTAGGTTTTTCGGTTTACCGTTCATGATGTAACTTCTACAGAAGATATCTGTCATCACAGGAAATTCTTCACCCATTCGGTCTTTCAGGCGATAGCTTTGTGTCATGCAGGCTTCGTTACATGGTGTTTCACGCGTCATGCCTCCTACTGTGGCTCCCACCGGGCAGTATTCACTATGCATCATCTCCTGTCTTCCATAGACAAGGGTGATGTATCTTTCCTTATGCTGAAGAGCTTTCAGCTCCTGCCTGTTCAGCTCTTCACTGACCATGGACATGGAGAGATCTCCATCATAGAATTTCAGGGCATCGCTGTTCATGATGTTCAGCTTGTAGTCACCGATGATGTAGTAATCCTTACTAAGAAGTCTGATGACGCCTACATTGTTTGTGATGATACCGGCAAGCTTTCCATGGTCTTCCAGTTTTTTCACTTTTTTTACGATGGAGTGAAGTTCTGTTCTTAAGATATTGGATACCTTCACATAGAGATTGATCTCCCTATGCTCTTTCAGAAGGGCTGCAACATCACTGAAACTGATATATCGGGCTCCTCGGTAAAAAGGATATACTGCAAGATTTTTCACGCCCATGTCAAGAGCCAGCTGAAGCTGCTCTTTTGTGGAGACAGAAACCAGTCTCAGATTCTCCCGGATTTCAGGGCGGATCTTCATATCATCCTTTTTGCTCTGTATCGGAAGCGTTCTTTTTCCGCTCTTCACTTCAAATTCAACGATATCTTCAAGAAGAAGCCTTCTCATTTCATTGAGTTCTCTGATCGGAAGAAATCCTTCGCTGAAATCTTCAGCGATAATCTCTGTGATGACAAAAGGTGATTCACCGCTTTTCTTCAGTGCTTCTTCCACTCTCTCAAGACTTAAAGGCGCTTTGATCGGTGTTTCCACGGTTTTTGAGGTCCGTCTGTAATCCCTGTTTTTATAGCTGACTTCAAGAATCGCTTCTTCGCCTGCTCTGAATTGAAGCCTGGCTGTAAGCTCTATCTTTCGGTCATAATTTCCATTGTGACTTCTTTTCAGCTGATCCATGAGTTCGAAATCGTAGGTCTTGTATAAGGTGCCTTCAGGAAGAACGGTTCTTCCTATGAGTTTCACGGTTTCTCCTGGTTTCGCATTCTCTTTTACATCACTCTGATCGCGGATTCCTTCCACAGTGAGTCCTTTTTCACCGACTCGGAGCCCGTCTCCTTTCATGAGCGGTTCTTCCAGGGTAAGGCTTCCGTCTCTGTTGACCTTTCCGATGGGGACGCCTGTATTTTTAGGATAGTTGAAGGACATCATGTCTTTTCCGGTTTTCCCGTGGAAATATCCGTCTGAAAAGCCTTCACGATTAAACACCTTCAGCAGATTGGTTTTGTGGTAGGACTCTTTTCTTCCTTCAATCTCTTCCCTGAAATACTTCACGGTTGCAGCCACGTATTCAGGACGTTTCATTCTGCCTTCGATCTTCAGAGAATACACTCCGGAGTCCAGAATCTCATCCATATTATCTACTGCTGTGATGTCTTTGGGACTCATCAGGTAAGCTTTCGCTTTTGATTCATCTTTTTCATCAATGAGATCATAGGGAAGTCTGCAGGGCTGTGCACATTTTCCTCGATTGCCGCTTCGGCCGCCAAGAATGCTGCTCATGAGGCACTGACCGGAGTAGCTGATGCAAAGAGCTCCATGGACAAAGATTTCTGTTTCCACGCCCAGATCCTTGCTGATATATTTTATTTCCTCAAAGGAGAGTTCTCTTGCAAGAACAACTCTTCTGATTCCTTTATCTGTGAAGTAGAGAGCGCCTTCTCCGTTATGGATTGTAAGTTGAGTCGATGCATGGAGTTCGAAATTAGGCAGCTGTGATCGGAGCCTGTATATAAGCCCTGTATCCTGAACGATGAGTGCATCCACACCGATTCTATACAGAAATTCTGCATAGGAAACAGCCTCATCAAGTTCATTGTCCTTGAGAAGGGTATTGAGGGTGATATTGACTTTTACACCATAGCTATGACAATAATCTACAGCTTCTTCCAGTTCCTCTTCTGTAAAATTAGATGCATAGGCTCTGGCGGAGAATCTGGTTCCCCCAAGATATACAGCATCAGCTCCGTTCTGAACAGCCATAATGAGAGATTCCATACTTCCTGAAGGTGCAAGCAGTTCTATATTATTCAAATTAATCTACCTCTTCTACTAAAATTTTCCTTATCCATTATAACATAAAACCGGAACTGAACCATTTGTCAGTACCGGTCGTGTGTTTTATTTCTGCTGTCAGCGTGAAAGGAGCAGTTATTTCAGCTTTTCTTTTATGATCGGATTTTTTTCTTTCTTTTCCTTGTTGTCTTTCGTCTGGGTCAGCTGTGTGTCGAACAGTTTCTTCTGAAGCTCCAGTACCTTGTATTTATAGGACTGGAGTTCAAATTTCAGCTCTTTGTTCAGCTTTGAAAGTGTTTCGTTCTCATCACGGTATTCTTTGGCACTGTCCTGGGTCAGTCTGAGTTCCGTCTCCAGTCTTTTGATTTCACGTTCTTTTGAAAGCTTGTCTTTTTCATCCGCGTTTTTGAAGGTGGAGATTTTATCATTCAGTGTCTGGTTATCCCGCTGCATTTTTTCCAGCGCTTCTTCCATCAGCTTGATTTCTTCTTTCAGGCCTTCGGACTTCTGATAAACAGAACCCTCTTCTCTTTTGATGGCTTCCATTTCAAGATCTTTTTTAAATGCTCTGTCCACTGAGTTTAAGGCAGCCAGAACAGCAGCAGAAGAAGTGTCGATCTGCTTGTTCCTGTCCATAATCGAAGTAATCAGATGATTGACTTCTTTTCCGACTTTTCTCAGATACTCTTCTTTTTCTTCCCCTTTGACGACATATTCCTGTCCACAGATTCTAACAGTGACTTTATTCATCCTTACGGTCCCCCTTCAGGTCTTTTTACTACACCGGCACCGGATGCGCCGGCTAATTTATAATATTCTAAAAAATTACATCGTGTATAGACTATTATAGACGTTATTAGGAAAAAAATCATCCGCTTCAACAATTTTTTCTTGAAGCGGATGATTATATTAATTGAGAAGATGTATTCAGTTTCAGAAATTATCTCAAGGATGCACCTAGAACATGCTCAAGGGTTCTGACGATTTTTTCATGAACCTTATTGACTTCTTTGTCTGTAAGGGTCTTCTCCTTATTTCTGTAGACCAGATTATAGGCCACACTCTTTTTGCCTTCAGGGAGCTGAGCTCCTTTATAGACATCGAAGAATGTATAGCTTTCAAGGAGATTACCGCCCTGCTTTCTGAAGATGTTTTCCATATCCTGCACAAGCACTTCGTCATCGATAAGGACAGCGATATCTCTGGTGACGGATGGATACTTGGGAATCTCAGCATATTTTCTTTCGAGATCTGCACTGTGATAGAGTGTTTTCAGATCCATCTCAAGGACATAAGACGCTTTATCCATGCTGTAATTGGAAAGAACCTTGGGATGTACTTCACCGAAACTGCCTAGGACCTGTTTTCCGATAAGAATATCTGCTGATTTACCCGGATGGAAGAAGGGATTCTCGCTTCTTCTGTAACTGATAATATCAAGCGCGAATTCTTCTGTAATGACTTCCACGATTCCTTTCAGATGATAGAACAGATCTTTTCCATACATGCCGACAGTAAGCATCTCTTTCTCTTCAGGAAGAGCGCCCTCTGTCTTCAGATAGATCTTTCCGATTTCATAGAGAGATGCTTCATCATTGCTTCTAGCCTCATTTCTGCTCAATGACTCCATCATGGAGGAAAGCATGGAGGTTCTCATGACAGAAAAATCTTCCCCTAGGGGATTTCTTATTTCCACCATATTTCTCAGATTTGAATCAAGTGGAATGAGGATCTTATCCAGATCTTTTCTGGAGATGAAGCTGTAACTGATGGACTCGAAAAGTCCTTGTGCCACAAGATAGTCTTCCAGTTTTCTTCTAAGGATCTGATGAGGATATCGGCCTCCACGCGGTGCATTCACATGCGGAATGGTTGCTTCTATATTGTTGTAACCATAGATTCTTGCGATTTCTTCGGTGATGTCTTCTTTGATGGACAGATCGTTTCTGAAAGTCGGTGTGTCGATATGGAGAACACCGTCCTTCGCTTCCGCTGTGATTTCAAGATGATTCAGAATTCTGGTCATTCTCTCTTCAGAAATTTCAGTGCCAAGGAAGTTGTTGATATAGGATACAGGCACTTCAAGATGATATGATACTCTTCTTTCATTGTAAACATCCACTGTGTAATCGAGCACTTTCCCGATTTCAAGGGACTCCACGAGATGACATAGACGGTCCATGGCCAAAGCTGCAAGATTCGGATCGATATCCTTGTCAAATCTTGTGGACGCTTCAGTCCTCAGATTGAGATAACCGGATGCATTTCGTGTGGTCACCCCGTCAAAATTCGCCGATTCTATGATGACTCTGGTGGTGTCTTCTCTGATTTCTGAATCAAGTCCACCCATGATCCCGGCAATACCGATGATGGTCTCGTCATCACAGATGAGCAGCGTCTTTTCTTTAAGTGTTCTTTCTATATCATCAAGGGTTGTGAATTTCTCTGCGCCTTTTGCTTCTCTGACACGAATGATGCCTGATGAAATTTCTCGCTTGTCAAAAGCATGAAGTGGCTGACCGATTTCAAGCATCACGAAATTAGTGAGGTCGACCATGTTGTTTATAGGTCTTACACCGGCTTCCAATAGTCTGCTTTTGATCCATTCAGGGCTTTCTCCGATGACTACATCCACTATTTCTCGTGCCATGTATCTTCTGGCTAATGGTGTGTCCAAAGACACTTTCACCGGCTCCACATCTGACGGAATCGGATGAAAGTCCATGGAAGGTTTTTTCAGCGGCTTTTCATAAATCGCCTGAGCTTCTCTTGCAAGACCTAGTATGCTCAGACAGTCCGGCCTGTTGGACGTGATTTCAAGATCCAGGATGCCCCCGTTAAGGCCTAGAGCTTCCTTGATGTCTATTCCGATCTCGGTATCTGTTTTCATGATCATGAGACCATCACAGGTGCCCTTCTCTTTCAGGCCCAGCTCTTCTTCCGAACAGAACATGCCATTCGAGAGAACACCACGAAGTTTACCTTTTTTGATGCTCACGCCATCCCATAGGGTCGAGTTGTGAAGTGCGACGGGGACAATATCCCCTTCTTTCATGTTCGTGGCAGCGGTAACAATCTGGATGGATTCATCTATGTTTATGTCGATGGTGCACACGACTAGTTTATCTGCTTCAGGATGGGCTTCGATTTTAAGAATCTTTGAGGTGACCACGTTCTCTATCACGTCAAAAGGATTTTCAAGACCTTCCACTTTTGAACCGGAAAGAGTCAGAGCATCTGCCAGTGTCTTTCCGTCCACGCTTATATCTATATAGTCTTTCAGCCATTTAATCGGTAATTTCATTCTCTTTTCCTCCTACTTGAATTGCTTCAGGAATCTCATATCACTTTCATAGAGAAGCCTGATATCGTCGATGCCGAATTTCTGCATGGTCATTCGATCCAGTCCGAATCCGAATGCGAAGCCTGTGTATATTTCAGGGTCTATACCGCCCTTTTTAAGGACTTCAGGATGTACCATGCCGCATCCAAGCAGTTCTATGAATCCTTCTCCCTTACAGACCTTACAGCCTTCTCCATGACATACGAAGCAGGTTCCATCCATTTCGGCGGAGGGTTCTGTAAACGGGAAGTGATGAGGTCTGAACTTGGTGATGATATCATCTCCGTACAGCTTTCTGACAAACTGTTCCAGCGTTCCCTTAAGATCGGCAAAGGTGATTCCCTTGTCGATGACAAGACCTTCGATCTGATAGAAAATCGGTGAATGGGTCGCATCCACATCATCAGATCGATACACTTTTCCAGGAGAAATCATTTTTATCGGTGGTTTCTGATTTTCAATGGTTCTGATCTGTACAGGAGAAGTCTGGGTTCTAAGGACCACATTATCATCTATATAAAAAGTGTCCTGTTCTCCTCTGGCTGGATGGTCCTTTGGTATATTGAGAGATTCGAAGTTGTAGTAATCAAGCTCCACCTCCGGTCCCTCTTCTATGGTGAATCCCATTTCCAGAAAAATGTTCTCAATCTTTTCCATGGTGATCATGAGCGGGTGTTTTCCACCCATGGGTGTTTTGATTCCCGGAAGTGTGATGTCTATGACTTCATTCTTCAGTTTCTTTTCTGTAGCTTTTGCCTTGATGATTTCCTTCAAGGACTGAATTTTATCCTCCAGTTCCGCTTTGGCTTCGTTCACAAGCTTCCCTGCCAGAGGTCTCTCTTCAGGGGAAAGTCCACCCATACTTCTAAGTATCTGTGTGAATTCCCCTTTTTTCCCAAGATATTCCACTCTCAGTTTTTCCAGTTCATCACCGGATTTCAGATTTTCGATTTTTTCGTTGAAACTTTTTTTGATGGCTTCTATTTGATCGCGCATAATTCCCTCCATTTCGTATAAATAAAAAACCGTCCCTCGTAAAAAAGGGACGGAAGAATCCGTGGTACCACCCTGATTGACGAGAGTTCTCTCGCCCACTCAGCTAAATATATCGGTTTACCCGTCAGAGACTACTAATCTTTCACCTCTGATGCTCCAAAGTGAACTTCACTGCGACAATTCTACAGAAAGCTTTCAGTCTATGGCTTTCATTCCCTGACTAGAATTCGTTGCGGCTACTCTCTTTATCTAAGCATAATTATTATTTCATATCTCTATTATTATAGAAGATATGTCTGGATTTATCAACATGCTGGAATCACTTTATTTCAGAAAATCACTTTCCAGCTGACGAACTCTTTCAAAGAGGATGATGGAAGCTGCAACAGCAGCATTGAGGCTTTCAGCTCCCCCCGGCATAGGAATTTTCAGAAGAAGATCCGCTTTAGTTTCAATCTCTTGTGAAATTCCGTTTCCTTCGTTTCCGATGGCGATGATCATTTTTCCGGTGAGATCTTCATGATAGAGATTCCTGGTAGCCTTAAGACTCGTTACGGCGAGGTGATAGCCATCGCTCATGAACTGATCCAGTGTCTTCTCTCCCTCTAGATAAATCGGCAGATAAAAGATGGAACCCATGGAGCTTCGTATGACCTTCTCGTTATAGGGGTCCACTGTGTTTTTCCCGAGAATGATTCCCTTCGCACCGGATGCATGAGCGGATCGTATGATTGTGCCCAGATTACCAGGGTCCTGTAGTCCATCGAGATAAATGAGAAGTCCTGTAGATGTATCTCTAAGAGAGATTTCATCTGAAGAACTGTCTTCAATGGAGATGATTCCAATGACGCCCTGAGGATGAACTGTAGAGGATAATTCCACAATGACATCCTTTTCGGTGAGGATAACATCTGTCTTCTCTGCATAAGGTTCGATGTATCTTCTGAACTCATCCTCCTTGCCTTTTTCATACAGCACAGCATGAACATGTCTACCTGCTTTGAAAGCTTCTTCTACTAGTCTGAATCCTTCAACGAGATACATGCCTTCTTTCATTCTATATTTTTTCTCTTTAAGCTTTTTGTACTCTCTGATCCTGCTGTTGTTCTTACTTTCTATGTATGTTTCTTTAATCATTGGATACGAGACTTTCAATTTTACTTAAATCATCAATGGATCCGATCACAACCAGTATGTCTCCTTCATGAATCATATCTACAGCACGAGGAGAGATATTGATGTCATTTTCAGATTTTATCGCCATGATATTGATTCCATATTTCGCTCTTGCATCCAGCGTTTTGATGTCTTTTTCAAGCCAGGCTTTTGGAGCCTGAACTTCCACGATGGAATAATCAGGAGAAAGCTCTATGAAATCCAGTATGTTTGCCGCCACCAGATTGTGGGCAACTCTGATACCCATGTCATGTTCAGGCAAAATGACTTTATCGGCGCCTATTTTCGTAAGTAGTCTGGAATGCATATCGTTGGTGGCCTTTGCCACAACTTTCTTCACACCAGCTTCTTTCAGATTTAAGGTCACCATGATTGAAGACTGGATGTTGGTTCCTATGGATACTACTGCTATGTCGAAATTTCTGATGCCTAAGGTTCTTAAGGCCATTTCATCTGTCGCATCCATCTGGACTGCATGGGTCACTGAATCAGCAATTTCCTGGATGGTGTTCTCATCATCATCGACTGCCAGCACATCATGACCCATTTTGAAAAGAGTTGTCGCTACACTTTGACCGAAACGACCGAGTCCTATTACGATTATCTGTTTTTGTTTCATCTGATTTTCTCCCTTAACCTATTAGAATTTTTCCTTCAGGATATTTTATGTTCACCTTTTCCTGTTTGCCTGCAAGTGCAAGCATGACAGTAAGCGGTCCTACTCTACCTAGATACATGATAATGGTGATGGTGACTTTTCCTACAGCCGACAAGGTCGGTGTCAAGCCTTGACTTAAGCCAACGGTTCCGAATGCGGATATGACTTCATAAAGAATCATTTCAAAAGTGGATCCGATCTCTACGATAGAAAGAATCATGACACCTACAATAACGATTGTGATGCCCAGCATGAATATCGCCATGGCACGGTACACAGTAGACTGAGAGATTTTTCTTTTGTAGACTTCTGCATCCTGGCGTCCTCTTAAAACAGAAATCAGTGTGAAAATAACGATACCCAAGGTAGTTGTTTTCACTCCACCTGCTGTGGAACCGGGTGATCCACCTATAAACATATACCCCATGGTCAGAAGCTTTCCTGCCGGAGACATGTCTGAGGTGGAGATGCTGTTGAATCCTGCCGTTCTTGGCGTTGTTGCAGAAAAGAATGCATTGGTCAGTTTATCACCGAAGCTCATAGGCCCTATCGTCACCGGGTTTTTCCATTCAAAAACCAGTAGTGCCAGAGTTCCAACGGACAACAGAATAACTGAGATGGTCAGGACTACCTTTGAATGAAGACTGAAGTTTTTCAGCTTTCTCTTTGTTTTAAGGCTGCTGATGATTTCTCTGCAGACAAGATACCCAAGTCCACCGATATTGATTGCAATAGCCAGGGTGATCAGTATAATCTTGTTCTCATTGAACACAGTGACGGAAGTGAAATTACCAAGCAGATCAAACCCTGCATTATTGAAGGCTGATATCGCATGGAAAATCCCATAATAGATTCCTGTTCCAATCCCATAGACCGGAATAAATTGTGTCATCAGAATAAGTGCAGCTGATAATTGGACGGTTACAGTAAAAATAAGCATATATCGGACATGACTGATGATTCCCTGGATACTGAAAGTGTTATACGCTTCCTGCATCACAAGTCGTTCTCTCAGAGAGATTCTTTTACCTAGGACCATGGCGAAAAATGTGGACATGGCCATGAATCCCAATCCGCCGATTTCAATTAAAATTAAAATAATCATTTGTCCGAAAGTGGACCAGTAGGTTCCGGTATCAACAACAACAAGTCCTGTAACACATACGGCAGATGTGGCTGTGAAAACGGAGTTTAGAAAACTTGTGCTCTCTCCGCTTATCGTCGCAATAGGTAGAGTTAAAATAAGACCACCTGTTAAAATCACGGTAAGAAATCCTATTGCTAATATTTTAAATGGACTTGTATTTCTCTTTTTCTTTAATTGTTCCACTTTTTGCACCTCTTTGTTTTATAGAGTGGATTTTATGTTTAGATTTATTCAAGGAAATGGAGTATTGAGCAGTTTATAGTTCTATTTTATAATACACGACTCATTCTACTCTTTGCATAGCAAATTTCAAGCAATTTAATTGAATTACTATAAGAATAGATGTATTTGATGATAATTTCAACAAATAAAATAGTCATTCGGCTTTAAAACCGAATGACTATGCATTGCTCTGTTTATGCTAACTTTGATTTAGCTGTTTCTGCTAATACTGAGAAAGCCTTAGGGTCATAAATTGCGATTTCTGAAAGCATCTTTCTGTTGATGTCGATACCAGCAATCTTAAGACCATTCATGAATCTTGAGTAGCTAAGACCGTTCATTCTAGCTGCTGCGTTGATTCTGACGATCCAAAGCTTTCTGAAGTCTCTCTTCTTAAGCTTTCTACCGATGTATGAATTTCTCTGAGCTCTGATTACTGTTTCATTAGCTGTCTTAAATAGCTTGCTTTTTCCGCCATAGTAACCTTTTGCAAGCTTGAGTACCTTTTTATGATTTTTACGAGCGTTTAAGGCTCTTTTTACTCTTGCCATTATTAATCCTCCTGTATCCCTATTATAGGTATGGTAGCAATTTCTTCATTGCTTTTTCTTGAGTTGTAGAAACATACCCATTCTTTCTAAGGTTTCTCTTTCTCTTAGAAGATTTCTTTGTAAGGATATGACTTCTGTAAGCTTTTCCTCTCTTGAGTTTTCCGCTTCCAGTTTTTCTAAATCTCTTAGCTGCCCCTCTATGGGTCTTCATTTTTGGCATAGTTAATTCCTCCTAAAGTTTGTTACTTCTTTGGAGTCAGGATCATAATCATGTTACGACCTTCCATCTTAGAAGGTTTCTCGATCTGACCGACATCCTCTAGCTTTGCTGCGAAATTATCCAGAATTTTGTATCCGTTCTCTTTATAAGCCGCTTCACGACCTCTGAATCTTACGGTTACTTTTACTTTATCGCCATCTTCCAGAAATTCTCTGGCTTTGCCGGCTTTAATCGTAATATCATGTTCTTCTATTTTCGGACTGAATCTGATTTCTTTTAAAGTAATGACTTTCTGATTTTTCTTAGCTTCTTTTTCCTTCTTGGCCTGTTCGTAGTTAAATTTATGGAAATCCATAATTTTGCATACAGGCGGTTTTGCAGTCGGAGCAATCATAACTAAGTCAAGATTCTGTTCTTCAGCGATTCTAAGCGCTTCCTTAGAAGATACGAGACCCATCTGTTCGCCTTCACTTGAAATAAGTCTGACTTCCTTATCTCTTATTTCATAATTAATTGGGTTGTTTTGTTTAATAATTTTCACCTCCGGAATTTAAATGCCTTTTTCAACGTTTTTGAACGTTAAAAAAGGACGGCATATACCGTCCTCGAATTCACAAAAAATGAATTGGTAACCATACAACGCGAGTCGTAGGGTGAGAAACGGTGGTTTCTTCTTGTACTGTATTATTATAGCACATCGTTCTATTGTGTCAACAATAAAATATATGCGTTGTTCGTACTTGATAATAATATCTTATCAGGCATGATTTTACAAGGGTTTTCACTGTTTTATTTCCATAAGTGTGAAAGTGAATGTGAAGACTGTGGTCTCTTCGGGAATACTTGAAACGTCTATCTTAATGTCATGCCGCTGAGCGATTTCCTTCACGATAGCGAGTCCTAGCCCTGTACCTGAAACATAATCCGCATTTTGATATCTGTAGAATCGCTCAAAGATATGATCCAGATCTTCTTTGTTTATTCCTTTTCCGTGATCTTCAACAGAGACTATGCATTTGTTATCAGAAGCTTTCACGCCAATTTTAACTTGACCTTCGCTGGATGAGAATTTTATCGCATTGTCTAATACAGCAGTGACCATCTGGCGTATTCGTCCATAATCTCCTTTAAAAAGAAGTGTTTCATATGGATTGTCATACACGAGAGAAATATCTTTTTTCTTTGAGATGGTCTTCATGCTTCTGACTACATCAGTAAGGACTTCTGTCAGGTTCAGACGTTCCATCTGCATTCTGAAATCAGGGTTCTGGAGTTTTGTCAGGCTGAGCAGATCATCGACAAGTCTTTGAAGTGCTAAAATCTCAGTGAACATCTGCTCATGATACTCTTCAATCTGATTGGGATCGCTCACTACCTTGTCTCTTAAAGCTTCCAGAGAACCTCTTAAAACTGTTACAGGCGTCCTCAGTTCGTGGGATACACTGGAGATGAAGTCTCTTCTAGTCTGTTCAAGGCGCTCGCTCTCTTTTGAAGCCTGGTCCAGTCTTTCAGACAGAATATCAAGCGTTTCTGCAAGATCTCCTATTTCGTCATTCTGTTTCACCTGGGTTTTCGCGGAATAGTCCCCTTCGGATAATCGTCCAGCGGTTATGGTCATCTGCTTTAATGGTTTCACAAATTTTCGTGACAGTAAAATAGTAAGCAGGATGGAAAGGAACAGCGCAAATAAAGTACTGATGATGAAAATCTGCAGGCCACTGTAAATGACAGATTCCATTCCGGTTATAGGTGCATGCAGCAGAACAACAGCAATGGTTTCCTCAGTGTCCGAACGTACAGGTGCACCCACGGTCAAGGTTCTTGCGCCTAACAGATCGCTGAACTCTTCACTGAAATAGATGTTTCCTTTCAGTGCTTCCTCCACCACTACATTGGCCGATTCCGGAAGTTCCTTATAATTTAGATCCGCACCATGACCTTTCAAAATGAGCTCTTCATTATCATCAACGATCCACACATCACTCATGGCGATGTCATCAATGACATTAAGATAAGGCATAAATCCCCTCATGGTCGTCATGTTCATGCCACCCATGCCCATTCCTCCTCGATTGGGTTCTGAATCTGCTTCGAGATATTCAGAGAGGCTTTCAGCGATGACTTCAGCTCTCTTTTGCATATCAGCTTTGTGGTAGTCCATGGTGCTCTTTCTGAACATCAGCGTGAAGGACAGTCCCATGATCAGTGAGAAGATGATTAGTAGTGAAGAGACAAATATCACAAGTTTCTGAGTGATTTTATAGTTCATCTTTTACCTCGAATTTATAGCCCATTCCCCATACGGTCTTTATTTCCCATTTAGCATGATCATAGGGGTCCAATTTGGCACGCAGTCTTTTGATGTGTGAATCCACAGTTCTTGAATCCCCATAATAATCATATCCCCAGAGGCTGTCCAGGAGGTTCTCACGGGTGAACAGTTTATTCTTGCTTGTGGCAAGAGTCCACAGAATTTCGATTTCTTTCTTTGTCAGATTAACGACTTCATCGTTCACTTCAACAATAAACTGGTCAAGATCGATCTTCAGGTTGTCGTAGCTGAATAGATTTTTCACCACAGTAGAGTCCAAAGGTTCCATTCTGCGAAGGACAGCACGAATTCTCGCCATGACTTCACCTGGGGAAAAAGGTTTGACGATATAGTCGTCCGCACCGATATCCAGTCCCATAATTCGTTCAAAGTCCTCTCCTCTGGCTGTGATCATGATGACGGGTATATTGGAAGTCTTTCTGATTTCTCTGCATACTTCAAAACCGTCCATCATTGGCATCATCACATCCAGAAGAATGGCATCATATTTATTTTTCCTGAAGCTTTCAAGTGCAGAGGAACCATCATAGGTGACATCAACCTCATAGCCTTCATTTTTAGCATAGTCACTTAAAATGGATGTAATCTGTTTGTTGTCGTCTGCTATTAGTATTTTTGACATAATTCTCTTCCTTTCAGATCTGATAAGCTATCTATATATCTATTCTAATTGATTTGTTTGTCTTTTTTGTGATTTTTTCAAATATTATCTGTATCTCGCTGAAAAAACAAACTTATGACACAAAGTACTTGTACATTGTAACTGTAGAAAGAAACAAAGAAAACTTACAAAAGTATTCAAGGAGGAAATGAAAATGAAAAAAATCAGAAACATCGTTGCAGCAAGTGCATTGACTTTAGCTATGGGGGTCACTTCCCTGACCGTATTTGCGGCTGCTAAATATGACTCCCCTCAGGAAGCCCTGGCAGGAATCACAGGAAAGACAATTGAAGAGATCACAGAAGAGAGATTTGATGAAGACAAGACCTATGGTGAGATTGCAGCAGAAGCTGGAAAACTGGATGAATTCAAAGAAGAGCTTTTCGAACAGAAGAAGGAAATCATTGAAGAACGTGTTGCTGAAGGAAGTCTTTCAAGAGAGAATGCAGATGAGATCCTAGAAAGAATCGAAAATAATCAGGCCAACTGTGTCGGTAATGGAGAAAGAGGAACAGGCATGATGGGCGGTTTCGGATTCAAGTTCGGTCATGGATTTGGTGGTGGCATGGGAAACGGATTTGGAAGAAACAGATAACATGATTCAATCCTCTATTAAAGAGTGTCTACGGACACTCTTTAAAATTTGAACAAGTCAGAATGATGTTTATTTGGAATTTCATTCTGGAAGATCTTAAAACACACATATACTCTGAAAAAAACAAACTTATGACACAAAGTGCTGGTACATTATAATTGTAGTAAGAAACAAAGAAAACTTACAAAAGTATTCAAGGAGGAAAAGAAAATGAAAAAGATCAGAAATATCGTTGCGGCAAGTGCATTGACTTTAGCTATGGGGGTCACTTCCCTGACCGTATTTGCGGCTG
>CAZXUT010000011.1:0-53033 GCA_964643785.1 uncultured Proteiniclasticum sp. | reverse complement strand
ATTCCTTTCTTTGGGAATAACTCCACCATCGTTATAGATTTCGGGAACGTAGGTTTTATAACGGGTTTTTCTGCTGCTTCATATATTGTCTCTGTCTCTGATTGTTCAATGATCTCCACTTCTGAGATTTTTCCAGCTTCAACAGTGACTTTTGCTTTAATCTCACCATGGTACCCTTTTCCGACTCCCTCATAATCACCATCTTTGTAAACTATATTGCCATCGGATTCTTCTGCTGTTTCTGTTTCATCACCTGTATTTTGATCTTCAAATTCCATTGAAATGATTTTGGCCTCATCTCTTATGGTTGTCGCTGCCTGTTTACCAGCTAAACGTCCAAACACAAATGCCTGTAACAGTCCATTACCAGACATGTATCCTGGGCCAGCAGTGTCTGAGAATCCTTCCATGACGCCTCCTGCAGCATATAGTCCTTTAATTAGTGTTCCATCTGACTTCAGCACCTGTCCAACTACATCTGTTACTAATCCACCTTGAGTATGTCTTAGATCTGCTGTTATATCTATTGCATAATAAGGTCCCTCAAAGTGTTTAGGGAACAGTGTTCTATTAAGACTATCCTGTCCTGTTTCAATTCCTCTTAAGAAGTCATCTGTAGAGGCTTTGAAATGGTCATAATCAATATTCAGTTTTGTGGCTAGATCTTCCAGACTGCTTCCTTTGATGACAATGCCAGCATCATCAAATTCTTTAAATCGAGAAGTGAAATCAGCGTTCTCCTGATTAAATATCATATACACATGACCAGTTGGTTGTGATAATACTTCTGGAGATAATTCAGAATAGCCTTTATGTTCATTTGTAAATCTATGTCCATCCTTATTGACCAATATACCCCCTCGATAAAGTATATTGAGGTCCACAGATTTATCAAGTTCCTCACTGAATACGCCATGCCCTTGATAAGACTTCATATTCGCAAGCTCAGCGCCGAGATTATTTCCCCATATTATTCCTTCTCCTGTTGCACCTGGTGCCACTAAAGGATAGGCATTTAGCATTTCAGGAATGTACTCTTCAAGCATTTCTCTGTTGGCTGCAAATCCACTTGTTGCCAGAATTGTATTTTCAGCTTCTATCAAAATAGTCTCTTCATTATTTCTTCTGACAAAAGCCCCTATAACTTCCCCGTCTTGGATTGCTAACTCAATAGCTGGTGAATTCATCAGCACTTCAATATTATCATCATTATTCAGATTACTGATTAATGTCTGTGTCATACCCACTCCACTACCCTCAGCTATGTGCATGCGATAGTTCGACTGTCCATAGAAAAGATTATCTGTTATCAGGCTCATGACGACGCCTTGATCCTCAAGCCACTCTACTACACCTTTTGCATTTTCTGCAATGGTGTAGACCAGGTCTTTTCGTACACTATAAGAACTAGGTCTGAAAATATCCCTGACAAACAGATCATTATTATCAACAATACCTGCTGCTTCCTGTTGTGACGTACCAGCAGCTGGTACAATACCACCCGATATGATGGTAGCACCGCCAAGGTACCCGATCTTTTCTGTTAAAATAACTTTGCTTCCATTTTCAGATGCAGTTAAGGCACTTGTAATCCCTGCACCACCACCGCCTAATACCAATACATCAGTTGTTAATGTTTCACTGTACTCTGGTGCATCTTCTCCAGTGGAAATTTTTATATCAGATTCTTCCTGATTTTCTGTAGTTTCTTTAATAGGTTCCTCATTGGCAGGTTCTTCATTCTTTTCTAAAGAACAGCCACTTATTAAACTTACTATCAGCATCATTGATATGAGTAATGATAATCTTCTTCTCATTTTCTTCCTCTTTCCTTTTTAAACTGATTTTTTTAAGCAATATCTATCATTCACAGGGAATATTCAGCGAAATATTCCCTGTCCTGATGATTCAGATCTTGAATTTATACTTCAATGAATATCAATATAATCCATCTGTTTCTTAATCTAGCCAGATTAAATTATATTCGTCTTCCAGCGTGGTATCCTTCATGAACAGCCTGCATGATTTTTCTAGGTGAATTGACATCGCCGATTGGTATGATCTCAACATCCACTAACTGTTCTCTAAGGCTATCTAGTAGTGTCCGATCAGACTGAAGGCCTAATGCACAGACTACTGCATCTCCTTTTATCTCTACGACCTCATCCTTACAGATGCAGTTTACAGAGGTGCCTGTAATTTTTTCAATTCTTTGATTGCATCTCACCTTGACACCTAATTCTGCAAGCTTCGCATTGAGAACCCATCTGGTATAGATGGCTAATTCTATTGCTGGCTCTGACAGCATATCGATCATGGTCACTTTCT
This sequence comes from uncultured Proteiniclasticum sp., assembly GCA_964643785.1. GTDB lineage: Bacteria > Bacillota > Clostridia > Clostridiales > Clostridiaceae > Proteiniclasticum. The sequence continues at coordinate 50,705 of CAZXUT010000011.1, read as the reverse complement.
TTCCTTTTTCTGCCAGGAACATGGAGACTTCACATCCTACAAGTCCAGCTCCACAGACAATAACTTCATCCCCTTCAGGAATCGATCCATCCAGCACTTCAAGAGGGTCCAGAACACCTTTTCCTAATGCATCTATAAACCCTGGTGTATGAGTTGTCGCACCTGTCGCAACGAGAATCGTATCGAATCCGTCTGATTCCAGTGTGTCCACATCTGCTATGGTATTTGTCCTGATATCTATGTTCGCGCTTCTTACTGCATTTACGATGTAATCCGTGTAATCTCTGTAATCTTTCTTGAAGTCTGGCAGGCCTACATAATATAACGCTCCACCTAATCTGCTGTTCTTCTCAAAAAGAGTCACATCATGTCCTCTTTCAGATGCTGTTAAAGCAGCCTGTAATCCTGCTGGACCTGAACCTATAACCGCAACTTTTTTCCTGACTTCAGCTGGAAAGACCTTAACGAAACTCTCGAATTCTTTTCCGGCTTCTGGATTCACTGCGCAGGAGATTCCTCTTGAGCTCATTACCTCACCTAAGCATTCATTGCAACGTAAGCATCTTCTAATGGTCTCAGCTTTGTCTTTGATCACTTTATTTGCATAATCCGGATCCGCAATGGTCTGACGACCGATTGCAATGAAATCCGCTTCCTCTTTTTCTAGGATCTCCTCTCCCATTTCAGGAGAAATACCACATACAGCAATTACTGGAACGCTAACATGTTTCTTGACTTCTGCTGCCAGATAAGCCAATGATCCTCTTGGTGTATAACTGGGTGGAACCCACATGGATGTCGCTACACCTTTACTCAGATTCTTGCCTTCTGCAGATTCTTCACCTGACATGACCTTATTGTATTTATGTAATCTCGAATCCCAGGTGCCTGCTGAAACGTGTATAGCATCAGCCCCTGCTTCTTCAGCCCATTTAGCAAAAGTACAGGCTTCTTCAAGTGTGATCCCATTTGGAACATCCTCATCAGCTGAAAGTCTGTAAATCAGATTGAAATCTTCCCCTGCATATTTCTTCATCGCACGAATGGTTTCCAGCGCAAATCTTGCTCTGTTCTCTAAGCAGCCTCCATACTCATCTGTTCTTCTGTTCGTGTAACCTGACAGAAACTGTAATGGCATGTATCCATGGGCACCGTGTAATTCCACTGCATCAAATCCGCATTGTCTTGCTCTTTGCGCTGCTCTACCATATTTCTCGATGAGCTCTTTAATTTCAGCGATGCTCATTTCTCGTGGTGTATCATCAGGAAGCTGCATTGTGCCTACGCCTGATGGAGATATCGGTTGTTCTCCTGTTACCGCTTCACTGGAGAAGCATCCACCATGTGCCAGTTGCAGACATGCCTTTGCTCCACCTGAATGAATCGCATGTGGTATTCGACTAAGACCCGGCATATAACTCATATCTGTGATCTCAATTTCTCCTGGAATAACTCTACCTAGTGGTTCCGGGCAGCATACTTCTGTAATGATCATCCCTACCCCACCATTGGCTCGTCTGGCATAATAGTTCACGATGACATCTGATACCGTTCCATCTTTTGCCGCCAGGTTTGTCCCCATACCAGGCATGATCATACGATTCCTCAGTTCCATCGTTCCAATTCTTCCATGCTCTTTTAATTTTCTGAAACTCATTTCTAATCCCCCTTAGATATTGTTATTTATTTATCAACATGAGTTAATAATAACATCAACACGAAGGTAATACATTATTATGTATCCATGATATAATATTAACAATATTGTGATTATGGTACAACACCCTTGCATAGATTGGTTTTAGGAGGAATTATACCCATGACTGAACATGATAACGCGGAATTCATTAAGGAAAAGTCATTAAGATTATACGAATCACTGGTATCAGGAAAAGGAATATCTCATATAATACAGACCTCTTCTGAAGTATTTGATAATCCTATATCACTTTCTGATTCATCCTACAGATTATTAGAGTATTCTACCAATACGGAAGTAGATGACCCCATCTGGACCGATATCATCTCTTCCGGATATTCCACTTTTGAAGTGGTGCAAAAATTCAACACGGAGAAAGTCATAGAGAAAGTCATCGAAAGTCCATTACCCGTCATCATAAATGATGGTATCGGGAAAGACATGACAAGAATTTTAGGGAAGATATCCATTGCAGATAAAATAATCGGTTATGTAGGTGTATTCGAGGTCAACCATAAGTTAACAAAAGATGATGTCACGCTGGCTGATGTGCTTTGCTCTATACTATCTGTCGAACTGTCAAAAAATCCCAACATCTCAAAACTGACTGGTTCTTTATGTGAGAACCTCATCATCGATCTCATCAATGGTCCCTCCTTGGAGGACTCAGAAATAGATCAGCGTTTAAAATCCACTTCATGGAAACCACTTGATAACTTTTATCTTGTATACATACCCATTGAAGAAGGATCCTCTGCAAGTTATAAAATTGAATATCTTCGATCATATCTTGAAAACCTGTCTCCTTATTTCAAAACTACGTATTTAAATAACTCCGTTGTGCTTCTCATGAATTACAGTAATAAGGGAGACTTGAGTGATACCTGGTCAAAGCTTGATAATCTTCTTCAAAGTAATGAACTCTCTTCTGGAGTAAGCTTCAGTTTCAGTATCATCAGCAAGATCAGATCCTCCTTCCAGCAGGCACAGACATCATACTCCTTAGGTACAGAATTAGATGCCGATTCCAGTATTCATTTCTATGATGACTTTTATGAACTGTATCTTCTTAACATATTAAAAAACAAGCTTTCACTAAATGAATACTGTCATTCAGGCATTTTAGACCTTATCCAATACGATGAGAAGCATTCCTCGTCTTATGCAGACACTTTATACGAATACATGAACAATACTTATAACCTGAGTACCACTGCCAAAAAGCTTTTTATTCATAAGAACACCATGCTTCATAGGTTAAATAGAATCAGAGAAATTTCAAAAATTTCATCATTTGATGAAGAAGATAATTTTAAAATACATCTTACGTATAAGATTTGTAAGTTTCTAAAACTAAATGATGAAAGTCTGCTTTAATCCAGTAAAATATGTAAATGATAATCCATGTGAATCGCTTATATAATTGTTTTCCTGGATTAAAATGACTCGAGGAAGATGGAGTTTAGTATCCGTAAATAGATGAATATCATTTGCCTTAAGAGTACTTAAGGCGAACTGAAAGGGACCCTTACCACCTCAAAGTTTGCACTGAGAGATTGGAAGGGTCCCCTATTAATTTAATTAGTATGGTAATTGTATCAGTCTTTAAACTGATATTTTAACGTTATATAAATTTTAATTTATCTGCATACTCATAAGAAATGAGATCACGGTTATTATTCTCTTTCCATCCGTTTTCTTCATGAGACATCGAGGAAATTTCTTTACTATTCTTATCCTTCAACATATTCAGTACTCTGTCAATTACTTCAATTTCCTCATCCGTAAATATTGACAAATCGTAATTTCCTTTGCTCTTAATTTTTGTGGTTGTCTTTTCTCTATCCTCGAACTCTTCAACATAAAACTTATCATCAAAGTAGTTAAGAATATCATTATACTTAAAATCTTCAATAACAGGTCCATATGTATATTTAATGTACCTCAGTCCTGTAATAGATCTGATATTAATTTTGAAGTTAGCAAAATCGATATAAAATAAATATTTGTTTAGACTTGTTTTATACAATTCTGTATTGTGAGCAATATAGCTTATTAAATTAATCACTCTTTCAATATCAAATTTCCTGTACCCATTATACTCATCCTGTTTATGCGTCAAGAAGCTTATTATCAGGTTCCTGAATCGGTCTTTCATAGAGCTTTTCAATTTGTCTTGTATTTTTCTATATGTTTTTTCATTAATTCTTTTATTCTCATATGCTTCTTCAACCTTTAGATTAAAGAATGAATTATCCGAAATAATCAGTTTCAGTAAGTCATTGTGGCTTGAATTGGGTATTGATCCTCTTTCATATCTATTTAGAGTCATTTTCCCGAAATTCAATATAGATGTTAACTCTCTTTGAGAAATATTATATTTCTTCCTGAAGCATTCAATTTCTTCTGGACTTATAATATCGGCAACTGCTCTGTACTTTTCATATAAATTATTGAAATTTTCACTCTCAATTTCTGAAACATAAATTTCTTCGTTACATGAATTACACATCACGATTTTTTCTTCTACATTAACGTCAAAACCTTTAAATTCCTTAATTAAATTTTTCTTTATTGTATATTCTTCTTCTCTCTCACAAATAGGGCAATATAGTTTTTTAGTTTTCATTTTCATTCTCCCCTTTTCTTATACCCTTGTACTATTCTATTTTTTCAATATGATCAAAGGAGGGTACTATTCATCTTCATGAAACGATATTATCACTACATCTTTGGGTGGATTGCATCTGATTTTAATGTAAATTATTTTGTCATCTAAATAACTGCTCTTAAATTTAAGTATCTGTCCTTCATATCCATCTCTATCGGGTTCTGGTCCATCTATACAATCAGAAGGACTTAAAGCTAAAATTATTTCAATCAAATCATCTTCATCAAGTAAATTATCACGCATAAACATTATGTTTTTACGCCTATTTATTAAATCAAACTTCTTCTTGGAAACTGCTTTTTTTATATCTTTGAGAAAACTTCTTCTGAATTGCTCTTCCATAAATATTCAAGAACCGCCCTTCAAATAATTGTATTCCATTCTATAAATATTGGTATTTATATTGTAACATATCGCCTCAAATAACGCCATCATATAGTGGCATTATTTAAGGCGATATTATCCACAGCTTATTTAATCGTGCCCATTGAAAGTGTAATTAAAAAATCAGATCCAGGCGCAAATATCCGGTCCTTTTTGCATGAAGAATATTGTATTTAATATCTATAAACAATTATCTGTTACAGTTATTTGGGTTGAATCTCCTTCCTTAGAAGGAGAGTTCACGATGAAGTATATTTGTGTTTTATTCATTTCTCTCAATGTAGATTGGATCGCGTAGTTTTACAATCGAAAAAGGGTGCCGTTATGGGTACCCTCATGGCGAACTTCTTCTCATATTTATTTTTTCTTTTTTGGTTGAAAGAAGATATTATTGACATCTCTTAAGGGAATTACTTTCATCAGAATGTGACAAGCTATACACCGAAGATATCAAAGACATCCTCATCGCCTATTTCCCTTGAACTCTTTTTCCCTGCATTCTTCAGCATGTTTTCCAGCCGGGTTTCCATGGATCTCTTCACCAGTCCCTTACTGTCGATATCCCGAAGACCAAAAAAGAGCATGGGGTCATTGTCAAGCCTCGCACCAATGGCGTAGAGCACTGCAGCCACATGTTTGCACATGTTTGCCCAATCAGGACAGCTGCACCCGAAGTGGATTTCTTCAGGAGATGGAAAAAGGCCGAACTTTTTCTCTGTGAAGAGTCTCTCCAGTTCTTTCGGAAATTTTCCCTCCACAAGTTCTTCCATGCTTTCGATGCTGTTGTTGCACTCTTCCCTGACCTTTTCCCAGTTTTTTTCTCTCAAGGAATCAATCTTTATGATGACTTCATACGGGGCGGCTCTACTTCCCTGAACCAGCGCTATCACTGTACCTTTTGTTATGGTAAGGTCCAGCACCAGATTCTTCTTCACATAGCTTTTGCCTCGAGAAATCCGATTGCTGTAATCTGCATAACTCTCCAGGTTCTCGTTCCATTTTTTACCCCACCACGTCTTGGCAATCTCCCGTCCTTCGATGATGACAGGCTGAATGTCAGGATTTTTCTTCTTAAGCTTCTTCAATGATTTTTCCGCTTTATACTGCAGTTCCTCCTGAGTCACGTAGGTTTTATATCCAAATGGGCTCATTACACTTCACCTCCCAGCGTAAACAGACTCATAAGTTCCTTGTTGCTGAACTCCGTGATCCATTGCTCACTACCCGAACTGAGGATATCGCCGGCTAGATTCTTCTTATCCGTAATCATGGCATCAATCTTTTCTTCAATGGTTCCCATACTGACAAATTTATGAACCATGACATTCTTCTTTTGTCCGATTCGAAATGCCCGATCCGTAGCCTGATTTTCAACAGCTGGATTCCACCAGCGGTCAAAGTGGATCACATGGTTCGCCGCCGTGAGATTAAGGCCTACTCCACCAGCCTTTAATGAAAGAACCATGTAGGGAACGTAATTATCGCTGTTAAACTCTTCCACCATTTGGTTCCTTCCTTTGATGGACGTCCCGCCATGAAGAACAAAGCCTTCCTGGTGGAAGATCTCCTTTAAAAAATCAGAAAGAGGTTCCGTCATTTCTCTGAACTGGGTGAAGATCAGTACGCTTTCTCTTTTCTCATAAATGGTCTCACATATTTCTTTAAGATGTTCAAACTTCCCGCTGTACTCCCTCTTGAAATCCTCACGTCCAAGGTATAGGTCAGGATGGTTACAGATCTGCTTGAACTTCATGATGCTGGAAAGAACAAGTCCCCGCCTGCCCATACCTTCAGCCTCTTCCAGCTTTTGTCCGATCTCACGTACCAAATCCTGATAAAGGGCGATCTGCTTTTTGGATAAGGCGGTGTGTTCGATGATTTCCACTTTTTCCGGAAGATCCGCAATAATGCTCTTATCTGTTTTAAGCCTTCTTAAAATAAAGGGACTGATCATCTTTCTCAGTTTTGCATAGCCTAAAGTATTGTCTGCGAGTCCTTTTGAGAAATCCGTAAATTCCTTTGCTGTACCTAAGAGTCCCTTATTGAGAAAATCAAACAGAGACCATAAGTCTCCAAGCTGGTTTTCGATGGGCGTTCCTGTCATGGCAATCCTCATCCTGGCTGGTATGGCTTTCACTTGCTTGGTCTGTTTTGTCCCTGGGTTCTTGATGGCCTGGGCTTCATCCAGGATGACGAAGTCCCACTGGGTTTCTTTGAGTTCTTCCATCCGGGAGACCATGCCATAAGTCGTGATATAGAGAAATGATGCATCATTGATGACGATGCCTTGTGTAGCCTTTCCAGCACTCTTGTGCAGAACCTGATAGGGAAGTTCCGGTGCGAATTTTTCGATTTCCTTCTGCCAGTTTCCGATCAGGGATGCGGGCAGGACAAGGAGTGCTTTCCCGCCATAAGTGGTTCTTGTATATTCTAGAAATGCAATCATCTGGACGGTTTTCCCAAGACCCATATCATCAGCCAGACAAGCGCCGAACCCCATTTTCGACATCCTGTAGAGCCATTGATAGCCCACTTCCTGATAGCCTCGCAAAGAGGCATGAAAGGAAGGTGCTTTCTCCACCCTTTTAAGTTCCATCGGATTGGAGAGAACATCCCTGACTTCTCTGAGCCATTGACCGTTCGAAACCGTGACCTCCACTTCCTCATCCTTCAGGTTCAAGACTTTGCTTGCATTGAGTTCCAGTCGCATGGCATCACCAAGCGTAAGATCTTCGCTCTGCGCAAGATCCTTCACCTTATCAAATACTTCCAATGCTGCACTTAACTTCTCATGGTTGATTTCAACCCATTTTCCCTTGTACTTGATAAGCCCCTCCGCCATGGCGAGAAACTCCCTCAACTCCTTTTTCGTCATGGGTTCATCACCAAGGATAAGCCTTGGCGAAAAATCCATGAGGGCTTCCAGCCCTACCTTGGAAGGCTCTTTTTCGCCCACGGTGACGGTGACCTTGACGGTGCTGCTCTTCTTCCTCCACCAGTCCGGTATTCTGCACATGATTCCCGCATCTTCGTAGATGCCCGTTTCCTTCAGGAATGTATAGGCTTCTTTTGTCGTGAATTTCAATGGTGAAAAGAGCTCACCACTTTCTAACAGGTCCGAGATGAATACACTTTGCTGCGCTGCCTTTGTGACAGTGACCAAAAGAGATAAGAGAAGCAGATCGTCCCCTTTGAATTCGATCAGGGCATTTTTCAGCGGTGTATGTATCGTTTTCCTGCTTTTTGCCGGTTTCGTAGAATACGTGGCCATGAAGGCGAAGGGATACTGTTCGTCCTTGTTTTCCACAAGATGAAAAAACACCCTGCCAGCCACACTGAAATTTGAATGGTATTCAGTGAAGTACATGGCTACGGTTCCTTCGTATGCCTTGATTTCTCGTTGAAAAACTTCGGTGAGTCTTTCGCACAAATTCATGAGCCATTCGCTATCCACAAACTCCATTCCGAGGGCAAAGGGTACTTCTTCCTTCAGAAGAATCATGTCTTCTTCAGTCAATAAAACTTCTGTAGCTTCTCTGGTGAATTCGATATCTGGTTGCATAGACAATCTCTTATGGAGCATTTCCGAAATATGGTAAAGGTAGTCAAGGGAAGGCGAAAACCATCCTTTTCTCACTTGAAAACCGAGAACAAATAACGCATGGATTTTATCCTCCTCAAATTTCTCTTTCCACCCTTTGATGTCAGTATCGAGGTTCTCATCGTCCTTCTGTTCTTCAGGTATTATTCCGATGCTATATCCATCGGGTCTGAAATAGGCATTCAATTCAGTTTTGGGCTCATTTTTCATCCTTGTCATTCGCTATGTCCCTGCCTCCTTGTCTCATTTTCTAGGCTTTGTCTCCCAAAAGAGTCACTCCTCACTATCATGTGGACTGTCTTGATGTTTCTATATAAACGTACTTCAATTCATGAATCAAATCAAGAATATTATTCAAGCTAATAGCAACTTTTAACATGAGGCTTTATTTCTCACCTGAAGCAGACAGTTCCAATGATATTAAACATTTTCGATAGTCTAAATGAGTCAGCACAACTTACAAGGCAGTCTTGTCACTTTGGTTCGTATAATTATCAATATCTTCGCACAAAAGTGACAAATACAACCAACTTTAGATTATCTCGTATGCTGTCTTGGATTATTATGTGTGGCTGTCATGGTACACAGAATGAGAACAATGATTCTCAATCCGATGTAGCAAAATACCCACTGGTCCATAATACCCTTGATTTCGTTTTTTTTAATTAATATCATACCCCTATCGTACATCGTTTTATGTCTAATTTTTTGATTACATAGAACCTTCAATATACTCCAGGTTTTTCCGTGTAAAAAAAGCACTTACTAAGTAGGTGCTGATAAACAAACTATGGAGTTCCTGATTTATTCGTTTATACGCTCAAATATGATACTTATTTTTTTGAAAACCTCTATGGCTTCATCAAAATTCTGTTTCTCATCTGTATACAATAAATTAATATGAAGCGTTTCATATCTTGATTTTATTATGCTGTTAAATCTGTCTTTCCACTTCTCGAAATCGTACTTTTCCAATGGATTATACTCTTCTGGTATATCTCTCTTCTTCAAGTAAGCAGAATCCGTATCTTTTGTTAAACGGATTATCTTCTTTAATTCACTATGTTCTTGTAAAAACTTCTGGATTTCAGTCATTCTAAATAGTTGAACAACATCATAGATATGTCTGACTTTTTCAGGTAGAGTTCCACAAAATGCATATCGCTTCACTGAAAACAGTTTATCTACAAAAGTTCTTTCAATATCAAGCACATTTACTTCAATTGGAACCAGCTGATATTGACTGATTGCATCAAAAGCTCTGATAACCTCCAGGTGATCGTGTACATAGGATTTGAGGACTTTCCTGCTGTATGGATGTGGCCTGACACTGGATCCAATTTCAAGCTTCACTCTCTCAATATCTTTGTATTCGTCACTAAACCAGACGTAACTGCTTTTGTTTCGATTATTTCTTTCAGAACTCACTTTTTCTGATGAGGCTGATTCAATCAATGTTTTTTCTATGGATTTCAGTTTTCTATCAATCTGACTGTCTGACATATTTTCCGATGGAATATACGTCAAATCAATATCTTCGGAGAACCTCTCAATTGAATTGGGATAACACTTACTTAAGGATGTGCCACCTTTAAATACAACACAATCGACATACTCGCTCTTAGCTAAATGTTCTAGAATCAAAGTGATGAAATAGTCTTTCCTTACTGCGTTGGAAGGTATATGGATTCTCTGGCTGGTCAATTCAATTAATTCATTAAACTCCTGTGAATCATGATGCAACCTCATACAGATCCTCCATATTAATAGCCGAATACCTCGAAGTCTCTCTAAGGTAACTTGAAACTATACTGCTTACATTGAAAAAAACTAATACGTTCTTTAGAGAAGCTAGTGTGCTCTTCTTATAGTTGATTTGTTTAAGTATTTTTTCAAGCACTTTATCATTGTAGTTATCAACCGATTTTTCTAAAAAGCTGAACAAATTTGTTCGATTCAGATCTTCGATACTAGGATAGTTTTCCAGCACTTCAAGTAGTTCAATCAGTTTACTGATTTCGGGTTCAAATTCGAGTTCTACTTTTCTGACTACTACATTTCGGATCGTTTTTCTCTTCTGATATGGCACATTTGAATATACTTCCACATTTTTTGACACTTGAGTCGTTAAACCATATTTTGAATACATTTTATATCCGATAATAACACCTCTATTCTTGTTTTTCCCTAATAAGTATTCCTGAATATTCTCTTCTCCTGAAATCAGTAAACCAAACCTGCTTTCTTTAGGTCTGCAATAGACCCCTTTAGTGATCCTCTTGATCTCGCCTTTTTTCTCCAGACGAGACAAAATCTTGAAAAATACTTGTTCAGGCACATTTTTAAATTTCTCTCTATAGACTTTCTGGCTATCAATGATTTTCAGTTCTGGATATTTCAGTACTGTCTCTGTGATAACTTGTGTAAAACTCAAATTCTTCACTCCTCTTTCTATTGTTTCAATTTTATAATCAATGACTTAAAGTGTCAAGTTTTTTCCGTTTTAACTTGACACTAATTCTCTATTTTTGTTATTATTTGAGGATTTAAATGACTCCAAAATTGGTATCCTCTTTGCTGTTTCATTATAAGCTTCTTCTAAATATCAGTCCTTTCTTACACAAACACTATGCTAAAAAGGTTGAATAACCATTTTGAGTAAAACGGATTATATAGGATCGTACAATTGTCTGTTACGACGATCTGTTTCTCAGTGTCCAATCTTTGGTTAAGATTCCCATTACTCATCATTAGCAGTATTTTAAAGCGAACGCGGGATGAGACTAGACTATTTTGACAGGTGCTGAGTTAGACACTAAAGATATCAAAGACATCCTCGTCGTCTATTTCCCTTGAACTCTTTCTTCCTGCATTCTTGCTATCGATATCCCGAATTTCAAAGAAGAGCATTGGGTCATGTTCAAGCCTCTCACCACAATTACGTACTTACAAATATCACTCTTAAGACATGACATAGCAAAAGATTTTTCACATCGCTGTATTAAAAATCCATTTCAGAACTATGCCACATAATATATTCAACCTACCCATGTTGTTAACATCATACCTGATCAGTCTCCCGATAACTTCTACCTGGTCTTCTTCTAAGAATCCCCTTTTTGAAAAGAACTCTTACATCCGCTGGCTTTTTCTAACGTCAAATTCGAAGAAGATCGTAACATAAACTATCAGCTACCAGAAATCAAAATCACAGTTCATAATGGATTTGTTTTAAATACTTTTCTCTGACAACTTCATTTCGTTCATCTCCCCCGTCCATGTTTGCGCTATAAAACACCGGTGGGACATCAACACCTTTCTCCATGAGACCAAACACAGTCTCTGTAATCAGTGTGTTCAGTATTGCCGCACCTGCAACAGTAGAACTCGCACCCATTTTTTGCTCCGTCCCTGGAATAAGAATTGATGCATCTCCGATTTCACCATGATTGTCGATCACAATATCTGCAACTTCAAATAGCTTCTTTCCGGATGGAACTCTTGAACTAACAGACTTTGAATAGCCTAAGTTTGTGATGGCAATAATAAAAGCACCTCGGTCTTTCAGCGTTTCTGCGAATTCAACTCCAACAGGATTTCTCCCTGATACGGAGTGTACAATGACTACATCACCTTCGGTGACTTTTGATTTCTCCGCAAGAATCCTACCATGTCCAGGTAGTCTCTCCATCTCACTTGTCAGCGTTATTGGCTGCGAATCTAGCTGTAGGGACTTTGCAAAGATCGGGTTCATCACAACCAGTCCTCCTGCCCTGAAATAAGCTTCCTCTGTCAGTATGCCCGCATGTGAGGCACCGAATATGAAAATCGATTTCCCTTCCAGTATCTTATCAGTCAGAAGTTCAGCAGCCTCAGCAATCTGTTTTTCTTCTTCTTTCAGAATCAACTCCAATAATCCGATAGCATATCTCATATATTTCATTTTTCTGTTCCCCCTAATTCATTTATCTCTTCTAGAATCGTTCTGGATGATTTTCCATGGATACTCTCCATGGCTTTCTCCTCTTTAATGGCATCATCCACTTCTTCATCATCCATACCCAATACGCTTGATTCAATAAAGCTTCTTCCGGTGGCCCCGGATTTGATTTTGTGCAGTTTTCGAGAAAACTCACCGAGCATATCAGGATGACTGAAATCTTTTATACCGAAATGGACATCATCTTTCATGATTTTTCTATACTGATGCGCCGTCAGATGAAACAGCTCTTTCATTACAGCGTTAAGATACTTCTGATCGCTGAATCCGCAGCTGTCCACCACGTCTTTGATGGGCTTGTCCGTATGCTTCAGAGCATAAACCGCTTTTTCAAGCCGGACTTTACTCAAGTATTCCTGGAAAGAGATTCCTAGAATTTCTTTGATGAAATGAGACAACCTGGATGGGCTGATGCCTGCGATCTCTGCCAGGGTTTTCAAGGTGATTTTCTCTCCATAATACACATCGATGTATGCACTGATGTCCTGAAAACGAGAGAGATAAGTGTCATAGTTCTTCTTCTTGATATCGAGATACTTTTCCTGCCTCCGAACAGAGTACAAATCGAATACATACATGTTGTAGTAGCCCATGAGCTGATATCTGATATTCACAGACCCTTCTGGTGATTTCATCAGTTCAATGAGCTGAGACATGATAAGTGGCACTTCAGGGTATTTATAGGCAAGCTCATCAAAGGTGAACACACGATTTCTGAACGGCAGTCGTTCAAAGTATAGATTCAAGCTTTTTAGATAGACTTTTTTGAACCTGAAGGAGGCTGAAAAACAATCTCCTTCTGACATCATGGAATGCTTCTGATGTACGTAGAAAATAAAAACAGTGTCAGGCAGTAAATTATAAGTCTTTCCTTCACACCAGATGGTGGCCTTCCCTTCGAGAAGCCAGATGAATTCGATCTCATCATGGACAACGTCTTCATGATCCATGCAGGCATTGAAATAACACTCAAAAGGCAGATCATAATCTTTAAACACATCAATACAGTTCTGCTTCATAAACCTACTCCCTGCTCTCTTTCTTATTTATATCATTCTATCACGTTAATAATATGACAATCAAGCTGACTAAACTATCTGTCATTCTATTGTAAGCATGATGTATATCGAGTATTCTTATTGTGAATTATATGACAATTAAGGGGGAATATCATGCCACTTTTAAGTATTTTCGTATCCATGGTCTTCTACATGCTGTTTCTGTTCTTGTTTCTGGAATACTCCAGGGAAAAACAGCAATTCTACAAATGGTTTTCCATCATCGCCATCTGCTCCTTCCCGTTATGGTTTCTGAACATCGACTCCTGGTTTCGATGGGCCAAAACAATCAGTATTTTAATACCGCTTCTATTCTTCAACTACATCCGGATTTCAAATGACGGAAATCACAAGGAAAAATTCATGGCTCTGAAGCAGAAATGGCCCATGTGGATTCTCTATTTCATTCTGATGCTTAATATTGTTGAAGCCATGCTTCAGGATCTAGGTGGCGGAAACTATTTCAATGCCATATGCGGTCTTATTCTATGCATAACCATCCCCTTGCCCACCAGACACTGGAGAGTGGGTAAAAACGATGGTAAAAACGTATTTTCAGAAATACTGGCAGATATACCACTGTCGTGGTGTCTTCTCTACGTGACTTGGAATGCAGCTTTTGTCTATGGTGAAAACATCGCCTACTTTGCATCCAGTCTTTGTATTCTGATCATTCCGGAAATCTGGATGTTCTTCAGAAAATGCGTGGATTTCTGGCTGATGGCTCGGGTTTATACTCTGGCAGTTCATCTTCTGATTCGCGCATCCTATGATATCTTTACGCCGGTGATGGACTCCACTGCCTGGTTCAGTGCATCCTTTTTATACTATTGGGGACTGATCAATTTAGGCCTTCATGTAGTGTATCTTATCTACTGGTTTGCGAAATACCGCAATAAGGACTATGTACTGAAATACACTGAAAATACGATGGTTGCTGCTGAAGTATAGGGGGGTAAGAATATTGACGAATCAGATTAATCTACTAAAATTTGTAAACAAAGTCTCCATGACAAAAATGGGTTCCAAGGGTGGGGTGACAGAAACAGACCCACGCTTTAAGCTATTAGAAAAAATCGTCACTGAAGAGATGGCTGAAGTTGCACTGGTACTGGAATACCGGGTACACATGAAGGCAGAGGAAATCTCTCTAAAATGCAATAAGCCTCTTGCACGAACAAAGGAGCTGCTGTGGGATTTAGCCATGGCAGGTGTTGCCACGGTAAAACGCGAGTGCGAAGAGGATACCTTCTGGTATGAGACCTGGGTTCCTGGTATTTTTGAAATGGTTGTGAATCATAAGGAAAACACGGCAAAATATCCTGAAATCGGTCAGGCTTTTGATGATTACGGACTGATGAGAAATCCTGTTGCAGCCGGTAATTTCCCAGTGGGTCTGGGCCTCATGCGCGTCATCCCCATCGAATCCTCCATTGATGGATCCTCTCGAAGAGCATCCTCTGAGGAAGTTTCAAAGTACATCAATGAAGCACGTGTCCTTTCCGTGTCCGACTGTTCCTGCCGAACTTCCAGGGAAGAACTGAACCAGGGCTGTGGACACTTAAAAGAAGACATGTGCATTCAGCTTGGGGATGCTGCAGAGTATTATATCCGGACAGGCCGCGGGCGTGAGGTCACCAAAGAGGAAGCAAACGAAATCATCCGTAAGGCTGAGCGCGACGGCTTGATGCACTCGATCCCGAACACCGAAGGTGAAGGGCATACCCATGCGATCTGTAACTGCTGTGGCTGCAGCTGCTATGCATTAAGAGCTGCCAGCATGTACAACAACCCGGATATGGTGCGTTCAAATTATGTAAGCACCATTGATAAAGAGAAATGTGTCGGATGTGGTGAATGTGTTGAAGTCTGCCCAACCAACGCGATCAAGCTTGGTCATAAGCTTTGTATAGATAATGAACTTCCGATCCTGCCACGCACAGAGTTTCCTGGTGATACAGAGTGGGGTCCCGATAAATGGAATCCTGATTATCGAATCAATCGAAAAGAGACACTGGACTCTGGTACATCTCCATGTAAAACCGAGTGTCCAGCGCACATTTCCATTCCTGGCTACATTAAACTTGCTTCACAAGGTCGGTTTAATGAAGCCCTTGAGATGATCAAGAAGGACAATCCCTTCCCTGCAGTCTGTGGCAGGATCTGCCCGGCACTGTGCGAAAACGCCTGCACCAGAAATGGTCTTGATTCTCCTGTGGCTATTGATGATATCAAGAAATTCATTGCAGAACTGGATCTGAATCAGAAGCACCGGTTCATACCGGAGATCAAGAAGAACTTCGACAAGAAAATCGCAGTGATCGGTGGTGGACCTTCAGGTTTAAGCTGCGCTTACTATCTGGCTGTAGAAGGCTATAAAGTCACTGTTTTTGAAAAGGAACAAGAGATGGGCGGCATGCTTCGTTATGGCATCCCTGCTTTCAGATTACAGAAAGATGTGATCAAGGCAGAAATTGACGTACTGAAAGCTCTTGGTGTCGAGTTCAAGAATGGCATTGAGGTAGGTACAGATATCACCATTCCAGAGCTGAGAGAAAAAGAATTCAAAGCCTTCTATGTGTCCATAGGTGCTCAGAAAGGAAGGATGATATCCGTCCAGGGTGAAGATGCTTCCAATGTCATCACAGGCGTTGATTTCCTGAGAGAAACCTCACAGACTCCTTCGGATGTAAGCCTTGGCAGAACCATCGTCATTGGTGGCGGAAACGTGGCCATCGATGTGGCCAGGACAGCATTTCGAATGAAAAATTACAGTGTAGCGATGTTCTGCCTGGAAGAAAGAGAATCCATGCCTGCTCTAAAGGATGAAGTCCATGAAGCCCTTGAAGAAGGCGTGATGATCCATAACAGCTATGGTCCGAAACGCATACTTGTGAAGGACGGCAAAGCCTACGGAGTAGAGTTTATGAAATGTATTCGTACTTTTGATGAGACCGGTAAGTTCAATCCGCTGTTTGACGAGAATAACTGCATGACAGTGAAAGCTGATACCATACTATTATCCGTAGGTCAGAAGATCCATTGGGGTACTCTATTTGAAGGGCTGGATGTGGAGATTCATCCGAACCAGACCATTAAGGTTGACCCACAGACGCTTCAGTCCAGCGTGAAGGATATTTTTGCAGGTGGTGATGCGGCAACAGGTCCTAAATATGCTATTCATGCCATTGCACACGGCAAAGAGGCTGCCATCTCCATCCATCGTTTCGTGAACCGTGGACAAAGCCTTGTGTTTGGCCGCAGCAATAAGGTGTTTGTCTCTGTGGACAAAGATCATGTGGATTACAGTGGTTATGACACAGTGAGCCGAGAACGGGTCTATACATTACCGGCAGATACCTTATCCATGGGATTTAGAGATCCAAGAGGCATGCTTACGGCAGAACAAATCAAAACTGAAACCATGCGTTGCCTTTCCTGCGGCGTCTCCGTGATGGATCCTTTTCTCTGCGTAGGCTGTGGGTCCTGCACCACCAGATGTAAATTTGATGCCATCAAAATGGAAAAGGTATATGATGCTGTTGGTGTTGATTTTCCAAAACTGAAGCCATTGATTGTCAGAAATGTGCTGAAAAGAAAAGTTCGAATAGTGAAAAAAAAGATTGTAAATAAAATACTAGGTTAATCGTATTGATTAACTAAAAAAGAAAGAGATCTTAGAAGAATATGAATCTGAGACTCTAGAATAATCAATGTTTAAACCTCTGAGCTGAAATTCAAGTGATTTTAGCTCAGAGGTTTTATTTCGATGAAAAAAGCCAGAAGTCTCTTTAGGAGAGATTCCTGGCTTTCGCCTCATTTAGTTATTTTCATTTAAAAATTAGTCATTAAAAGTTAGTCATTAAAAGTTCTTGATACCAATCAGGGAATTAAACCCATTTTGCGTGCGTCTAATGCCCCTAATTTACTTAGTCCAGGAATAGTCTTCTATCCTCTGAACGAGCGGAATGCAATTAAAAATGACTTTTTCACCTCTATTGGATCATACTTCCGATAGGAAGAGCCTTCCGCCCATTTTCTCATATCTTTATGTTCCGGATCGGTCTCATCTTCCATGATTCTTAGAAACTCCACATAACCCTGTTCCCCACCAACATCTTCTGGAGGTGCGTCTCCACTACCGTCCAGAAAGACAGGTTGATTGCCATTAAAGTCATCTATTACTTCTTCAACTTCGATGTAATGCTGCCAGTTGTCCCCGAAGTCATAATTGTATTTGGCGCGCTGAAATGGAACATCTGACAATCTGATTCCTTCTTCAGCTCTCATTTCAATATTATCTGAAAATGATAATGCGTCTTCATTACTGACTAGGTTAAGGACTGGTTTAAATCCTGCTTTATGGTAACCCGGATGATTCATGTTCTTCTCAGACAAGTGATCTTTGTCTCCAAATAGATAAAACTCATGGAGATGATATCCTCTCCATCCGAATGCTGCCTGCAAAGCTCTGTGTAGTGCTGTATAGGTTGAGTTTATCGGAACCACAATCCTTCGCCACACATCAAACTTTTCAAGGTCCAGCGTCACCTTCAGAACCAACGCCCTGCACTTCAGTGCGGGTTTACCGCTCAGCTGCTCCAGATCCTTATACAGCTCTTCATGGGGGGAGACATAGGACAAACTTTTCTTCCCGAGCCTGATGATGTACCGGCTGATTCTGAGGCTTAATCCGATCTGCAGCATCATGTCTTCACAGAGATCTTCCTGGAAGATTCGAAGCAATTCCGCCGCCTGTACCATTCTTGTGATGGAGGACTTGTCGCTTGCTTTTGCGAAACGGATCTCACCTGCTTTTTCCAGATACGAGGCTGTAACAGCTTCATCAACCCCTTCCTGTTTAAAGATGTTCCTGATTGCTTCCTGACTGATGGAGTCAAGATTATTGAAATCTTTTTTCTTTAACCCATACAGTACGATGACATATCGGCTTCGATCCTGAAGCAGTATCAGTACTTTTCTACGATTTAGTGTGACAAAATTGGCATGCCATGAAAATACAGGAGACTCTTCCTCTTCTATAGGCAATTCGATATCCATTTCGTCTACTAATTTTTTGGTGCAGTGTATTAACAAAGAGACACCCCCTTAGAATATTTAGTTTATTTCTACTTCATCTCTACCTTTTCATCATAAAGTAAGTATACTGTTGTGTAATTTATGTATGCTATAACTTCTGAAATACTCTTAACTGTATAGACACTCCATTTGGATCATAAACATAGAAATAACGTGTGCCATCACTAGGAATCTGTATCGGAGACGGATTAAGATTTTCTCTTTGAGCAAGCTTATGCATCTCCTCCAGTTTATCTGTCTCGAAACAAATAAACATCCCTTTCCCTTCAAACTTCTGACCTTCTGGGATATAAAGAAGTTCTATCTCAGTTTCTCCCTCTCCATTTGTCAGAAATGCCACTTCTGCTGATCCCTCAGTAAATCGGCGAGAGACAGTCAGTTCTGTCATGATTTCATAAAATTTAATTGATTCCTCCATATTTTTCACTCTTAATGTTATGTGTTTTAAATGCATAATATATCTCCTTCTTTTTTCATGATCTTTATACTTTTTATTTTACTACTTTTTGCAATCAAATTAATGATTTATCACATTTAATATGCATGATTGTTTACTCTACTATTCTAAGTCAGTTATTAGAGACTTATCATCATCAATTACATTCTCAACTTCTGTATACACATTAAAATCCTCGAAATTCGCCATAACAGCAATTCTCGAGGATTTCTTATCGTTCAATGATTTATCACTTCAGCAGATCAAGAAAGGATTCCCCGTTCTCCGGTTTCTTCTCCTTGAAGTAGTCTAGTACCGTTGCTCCGATATCTGATAGGCTTTTTCTGATGCCGATTCTGGCATCTGTTAGCGCTTCCTTGTAGATCAGCATGGGTACCATCTCCCTGGTATGCTTTGAATCTCCGCTTGTCGGGTCATTTCCATGGTCAGCCATGACGATGAGTATATCATCTCCATGGATTCGCTTCATGATGTCCCCTATATACTTGTCTGCCACCTGAAGCTTCTCAGCATAACGCTCCACATTCTCACCATGTCCGCTGAGATCTGTCTCCTGAACGTTTGTACAGATGAACCCTTGGTCCAGCTGATCAAGTTCTAG
This sequence comes from uncultured Proteiniclasticum sp., assembly GCA_964643785.1. Lineage (GTDB taxonomy): Bacteria > Bacillota > Clostridia > Clostridiales > Clostridiaceae > Proteiniclasticum. The sequence goes on along the minus strand of CAZXUT010000011.1, from coordinate 31,134 downwards.
GAGTGTCTGCTGCAGTACAAAGGCTGTATCAACACCCGGAATACTCTTTCCATAGTCATTGAAGACGATGTCCTGAACTTTTCCGATGAGGACAACCTTTTTATCTGCTTTGCCAAGAATTGTCGGAACCTGGACTTCAGGATCTATTCCATAGCCTAGATGAACACACTGATACCCTTTGTCATAAACTCCGGACTGAGGTGCGTTGACACCTATATAGCCATTGTCATTTACTTCGATGGCATCAAGGATGTTCTGTCTGGTGACATTTTCTCCGCCGAATGTGATGACACGTGATACTTCCACTTCTTTTCTGACGGTCTTTCCGATGTCTATGACCTCTTTGAAGTTGATCTTGTCCAGTGCAGAAGTCACATTATATGCCTGACCAGGGTCAGTCTCAATATTATCCGCCACTGTTACAACATCATTCACGAGGAGCATTTCACTGCCTTCCCGTTTGATCCGTTCCACTTTGTATCCTTTGTTTCCTAGTGCTTTCTCCACCCTGTCGATGTAATCTCGAAAAGGTGCCTTCTTTGGCATTCTCGGAAAGGTTCCCATGATTTCCTGATGACCGTAGAACGTATCCGCACCGAAATGCATGAGTTCTCCCTTGCCGTAATTTGCATGTTCACTGAACTTCATCAGACCAATTTCTTCGCCTAGTGCATTCATAAGCCCCAGTTTTTCCAGATTCGGCAGATAAAGCTCAGGCATCTTTTCCATGATATGCTTGCAGGTGTTGGCTCCAACGTCCTCCGGCCTGACTTTGATGGCGTCCGCCATAGCTCCTATGCCGAATCCATCAAGTACAATAACAACAAATCTTCCCATGGATATCATCTCTCTTTCTTTTGTTTAATTGGTTCCTTCTTCCAGAGCATTCCCCTGGGTATCGTAAAAGCCGGCAATTTCATAATTGCCTGTGCTGATCCCTTTGACGAGGGCTACATGACTTCTGGTCACAAAAATCTGTGACCTGAAGGCCATAACGACCGTGTCAGAGACTTTTCTGTTTCCGGCTAGACTTATATAGTAGTCAATATTATCCGCTGGTGGTACAATGACCGGTGTGATTTCCATATTCTCCAGCGCTTTACCGACTAAGGCATTTTCAACATTAGATCTGGCGTAGTATCCCCCACCATAGGCATAGGACAAATCCCCCAGATTGTGCGATATTTCTGAAACATAGACCATGGCCGGCAGTTCAATGCCTGTATGGTCCTTGTGATATGGGGTTGTTCCAGTCAGGCCATGACCAGGTTCACCATGCGTTCCCCCAGCTTCCTTGATGTCTCTGATTGTCCTGGTTGATGTGGACGAGGGCAGATTGACATGGACTATGTTCAGTCCCAAGTCTTCCAGAACTCTTTTCGCATCCAGGACGGAGACAAGATTGTTCGTCCGATACATATCTTTTGTTTCCTCGCTATAGAGGAAGCATGGAAAGGAAGTCACCCCACTGATCCTGATGTTCAGAAGATCTCTTGTCTTCTCAACGATGTCCTTGAGCTCTTCAAGTCTGAATCCTCCATATTGCCCCGGATAGAGGAAGTCCTTCTCCCCGATTACTCTAAGAGTGACTTCTTGGACCAGTCCAAGTTCTTTTGCGACTTCATTGATCTCGCTCAGCTTTTCCATTGAATACACTGTGATCGTATAGGGTCTTGATTCCATGATTCTTTTCAGCTTCTGTTTAGGGATCTGCACGAGATGTCCTACGTTTCCTATCGGTATGTTGCTTCTGATCATGATCTCCGCTTCTCTGTAATCGACGACTACGGCTCCGTCAAAGCCCATGTCCATGAGCATCTTTGCAACCATAGGGTTTCTTCCGATCTGCTTCGTCATGAAAAAGAGACGGATCCCCTGCTGCCTTGCTTCCTCAAGCATCATTTGTGCATTTCTCCTGATTGTATCCAGATCGAGGATATAGGTGTCTGGGGAAATCCTACCTTCTTGATGGAGGGTAAAAGCACACTGTATAAGGCTCTTGTTATATTTTATTGTCTTCTCCAAAAACATCGCGCTTACCTTCTTTCTATTTTTTCCATGCTTTCTCTTAATATCCTGATGATTGTGTCAGGTCCGCTTCTCATTGGATTGATTCTGATCATCCGTTCTTCTATGGTGGAATCAAAGACCCTGAAGGTTCCTGATACACGGTAGAACATAGGAACAAACTCATATTTAGACTCCGCACCGACTGGATTCTGTGCAGCCCCGAGCTTCTCTGATTCGATGAGGACCTTCTTCGCGATATCCTCATTGAACTCTACCAGAAGAACCTTGGACTGGGCATTGGCGATATACGTTGCCTTGATGCCTTCAACTTCTCCATTATCGAGCCTTTCTTTGGTCTCGATGAGTACTTCGTTCTGAATAGCGATCATGACTGGAGCATAGATCAGTCCCCGAAGGACTTCCATGGCTTCATGCCCTTGTACCTGGCTGCCTCCTGAATAGTTGCTGCTGATGACCTTCTCAACCTTTTCCTTATCACCAAGAAGAACGCCTACGCCTTCCGGACCAAGGAGCTTGAAGGTAGAGAAGGCGCTGAGATCCGCCCCCAGTTCCACGCCAATCTGTCTAGCTTTAAATACAGCATAGTTGTCGTCTGTAATAATGGGTAGTTCTTTTTTGACTTCACGGATCATCCTGATGACCTCTTCCATGGTATAGCTGTCGTCAGGCTTCTGCCTGGTGTACTGTATCAGGGCAGCATCCATCTCATTTTCCAGAAGCACTCGTCTGAGATCCTTCTGGTCGTTGAAATTCGCCTTTACAAGCCTTATGCCCATGTTCTCAAGAGTATTCAGCGTCGTTGGATAGACTGGTGCATCGTGGACCAGGAGTACTCCGTTCGGCTTAAGCACAGATTGGATTCCCGCTCTTAATGCACCTGTCCCTGCGCCACGAAGAAGCACTGCTGCTTCGACATTAAACAGTTCTTTGAGGACACGTTCGACTTTCATCGTATAGGTAGGTTTGTTGATTCCTGGAATGACCCCAAGGTCTCCCAGTGAAAGGACTTCCTTCCCAGTAAAATGCTTCGTGATGAGATCAACGATTCTGAACTGGACTTTCTTTGCTTCACTTAAGGTCATGCTCTCCAATGGATGAAGTTCCATTTTTCATCATCTCCTAACTTAGTATTCTCATAATGTTCAGTTCGGTCATGTTTCTTATGTCTTCTTCACTGACACCAGCTTTTCGAAGGTCCGGGAGGAAGGTATCAAGTAGATACGCATATCCTATGCCGCCCTTATAACGCATGTTTGATTTTCTTGTGATGTCCATGGACAGGAGCACCTTGTGGCTGAGACCCTCGTCGCAGATTCTCTTCAGCATGTCAACCCGAAGTTCATCTTTCTGATAGTTGATTTTTCCTATTGTATCGAAAGCCACGTTGACGCCTTCTCTGATGATGCCGAGAATATACTCCACATCCCCTGATAGGTCTACATGGCTGATTATTATCTTATCTAGGTCAATGTCCTTTTCTTTAAACATTGCAACTTGTTCCTTTGCTAAGGTTCCAAGTGAGGTGTGTGTGATCAGGGGAATGTGTGTCCTTTTCTGTGCTTCGATGGCTGCATGAAAAACTTTTAGTTCAGCGACCTCGAAAACATTGACACTGGACCCGATTTCACCAATGATTTCAGCTTTCACATCTGTTCCGTCTATCCCTACTTCAATCTCTCTGACCATGATTTCAGTCAGTTCTCCCTGGGTGAGCGTGTATACTTCCTCTGGAAAGAAGGGTTCCTTGTAGTATCCTGTGGCACAGAGGACATTGATCCCGCTTTCCTTGGCTACCTTGGCCATATAGGGGACATTTCTTCCCATCCCTCTGTTGGTCAGCTCGATCACATTCCTTACGCCCTTATTGTACAAGTCCTTGAATTCCTTGATTGTCTCTTCCATGCAGTCAAGTCTTGTATCTTCTGTCTTCTTTATGCCAGAAAGGTCTATGGCGATATGTTCATGGGAGTAGGTCATTCCTGGTACTAACATTTTCATTTCTCCTTTTTTAAATCAGACGCCTCAGCTTGCACCGAGGCGTCACAATAGGGGTGTTTCTATTAAACTGCGGGAATCTGATACAAACCGATCAGATATAATACGTTGATAATGATACCGGTAGCAATTGCGCCCACAGGTCCTATAGCCATTTCAACGATAGGTTTTCTGCTGGTCTTGTTCAGTACATAAATACCGACAACGATGAAGATACCCAGTGCCTGTGCCATTGCATAAGCTGACATGAGACCTCCAAGAAGAAGCGCTACTTCAAGTACTTTGGTCATAGCTGTTCTGATGTTGTCTCCAGCTTTCTTGACGCCTGGGAATTTATCCATGGCTCTTGCCAGAACATCGAGAAGTAGTATTTCAATACCCATGACGGCTGCGCCGACCACGAATGCCAAAAATGGGTTAGAGATAAGGAATCCGACAACAAAGACGAAAGTCATACCTGCTGGACCATATACACCTGTGGTGATGGCTGTCGTAGCAAGTAGCGGAATGAATCCGATGGCTCTAGCTAATGCTGCCAGGCCGCCTTCCATCATCTGCCCTTCCTTCATAAGGTTAAGTGAAATTGGATCACCTGCGACGATGTTTAGGCTAGTCGCAGCTGCGATAAGTCCGCCCATGACAGCAAGTATAGGAAGGTTCTTCTTGATCTTCTTTACTCGGTCTGCAAAGATCGAGGTGAGATCAACAGCGACATCATCTTTACTCTGCTTTTCCCTTGTGGCATAGACGAGCATGACGATCATACCAGCCAGAAGAGCCATTCCTTCTGCGTTCAGAGCGATGGCTGCAGCACCTATGGTGAATTTACCATAGTAGAATACAATCTGTCTTACAAGGAAGGATATGACGAAAGTGATCATTCCGTGCTTGTATCCGAACTGATAAGCGACTACAAGTGCCGGGAATATTGCAAATGCTGCAGTTACTGGTGTGCTGACCATTCCTAGGCTTCCAAGGAAGTTTACAGGAAGCTTGGCGAACATGTCCACAATGAACTGAAGTCCTGCGACAAGTCCCAGTCCATAAACAGCACCAGTAACACCAGCGATGATTACGCCTGTTTTTCCTTTTGGTGCCCAGGTTCCGATAATATCGGTTCCAAGCAGGATACTATGAATCAGGATGATGCTTGCGGCGATGGATACGGGAATACCGAATCCGATGACGAGACCAAAGCCCATGGCAAAGGATGTGGCCGCGATGGCCTTCTTGTCCATTCTGCCCTCAAGATATTCTGGCATGATGGGTCTTAGTCCATCATTGAAGACTGCGACGCCAAGGTTTGCAAGGATGGCGGCTAATGCGCCTAAAAGTGCGATGACTACATAATTCATAATTTAGCTCCTTATATTGTCTTATTTTTGATTTCGCTGATGATGATCGGTATGACAATTTCTGCGGCTTGCGGTGTGAATCCAAAGGCTTTCTTTCCGCTTTGAACTTCTTTTCGGATGTCTTCTTCACTCTTGATGTTTCCTGGCATGGCGACTGTAGAACATTCGCTCATACCAAGCAGTGCGATGGCCATGGCGAGTGCTCCACCGCCACCGGTATTGCACGCTCCAAAGTAATAATCTGCGGCTCCCGTCTTGATGGCCATGGCAGCCTGTATATCAGATTGTATGGTGATTGTCGTGTCTTGGTCGATATACTTTTTCAGGATGGAAACGACAAGTTCCTTATCCATCTGTCCTCCTACTGTAATTTTCATTTTCTCTCCCCCCTTTCTTTACTAATTTCTGCTTGTGTTTTCGAACAGGACACATAGATGCATGAGCATGTATCCTCTTTCTTCTATGGACATATCACTGCCCAGTATCATATCAATTTCTTTCATTGCCACTTCAGCTGTCTTATAGTGACGGTTATTTATTACGTCTTTAAAAATATCATCTTCGATTTTATTGACCTTCTGGTCCTTCTCTATACGACTCAATGTGATACAAAGATGGGTGACGAGCATCGCTCCGTTCTCCTCAGTGATCTCGATGTTGTGGTTGTTCTTAAAATGAAGAATAATCTTCTCCACCTGATCATAGGTTTTCTCGCTGATCTGTCCTGAAGTCTTAAGTATGTCTAATCTGTATTGAATTTCCATGATTCACCTCAATGTACAAAATTTTGTATATTCGCTTTAAAAAATAGATCAGTAGTTTGGTGTAAGCTTATTGCTAAGAACGCTTTCCTGTATCTCAAGGACGCTTTCCATGCTAATGTATTTTTCAAGAATCTTCTTGATTTCCAGTTTGTCTCTCTTTACCACGATGACAGCTTCCGTATTCTCATTGTCTGAGACCACAAGGTCTACGAGCTTTGTATTGTAGTTGAAGTCTTTGGTTCGGACCTCATCCAGAGTCATCACAGCTGCATCGAGCTCTCCAAGAAACAGTTTTGCATTGATGACATTATATGGCATGTCGAGAAGCTCTACTTTCTTCCCTTCCACTAGCCTTCTTGTAATCAGTTCATGGTCGATGGAGGTTGTGTCGATTCCAATCTTCATCCCGTCGGAAATGCTCTTCACCTTCTGGTCAAAGAAGACGAGCGCATGATTGCTGACGAAGCTGCCTCTCCCGAAGCTGATGACGATGTCCACTTCATGGCCTTCCATGATATAGTGCCTAGCAGCAAGCTTAGACATCACTGCGAAATCGTAACGATTCTGCACCAGGGATTCCAGACGGTTAACGGCTCCTCGCATGTAGGCAAGGTTCAGAGAAAACCGTTTGGCGAATTCGCTGTTGTAGAGTCCTGTCGCTAAGCCTTCGTATCGCTTGGTATATGGTAGTGGCATGACGCCTACGATAAAGTTGATGTCTGTTACATTAAGGAGCTTCATGTAATCGATCTTTGTCAGAAACGATCCCAGATGTCCTCTCTTATCGATGCTCACAGCATCCAGTTCACAGAGAAATTTGAGGGCTGACTGCACCGTTCCACGGGCAAGAGAGTATTTCTCCGCATATTCCGCTACCGTACTGATTCTGTCCCCTTCTTCTTTGGTCATGAATTCCTTCGCAAGACTATTTATGATTTGAGCATTTTTATTCAAAAGCTGTTTTTTTATATTCATATATCCACCAACGTACAATTTACTGTACTTTCACTCTAACATATTTTCTAAAGGTTTACAATACCACAGAATGAATAGAATATTTTTTCAGAATTTCAGAATTTCAGAATTTCATATAGTATCATCTTGGCTTCAATCTGGATAACAGAATCAATAAAGAGAAGCTCTTGAGTGTAAAGGTCATTTTCAAAATGACCTTTTCTATCTTAAGCTTCTGATGTACTGTTTTCAGCCTTCTACTTCTTTGATGGTCTTTTTCAAATTGACTTCATTGATATGGGCCTGTTTACGCTCATCGTCAGCCAGAATAAATTTACCTAACTTACTATAAATATCATCAACCTGATCTAGACTTAGAACTCTTACACCTTCTTTGATCTCGCTTGTTATATCATCAAATAAGCTATTTCTTTTGATAACTTTGACATTTTTAGAAGCTACATTGATCTTTTTAAGTGTGCATCTATCGCTGAATACGATATAGGATTTGTAAGATGCTTCATCATCAATGCCTACTACCTGTTTTAATGCAGTAATATGCCCTTTATTCTGCCAGATCGGATTGTAAAATCTGTTCTTCTGTCTGTTATGGAGTGATTGAGTCCAGTTCTTCTGCTTTTCATCTCCAAAAATCCACCCACTGTAATTCTTTGATTCAAAAACATAAATTCCGGTTCTGGAGATCATAATCAGATCTATTTCAGTAGTTGTTCCATCTTCCTTTGGTATATAGAGATTGGTCATTATCCTATTGTAACCTTCCAGCTTTTCAAGTATATCGAATGTAAGAAACTCTCCATAGTTTCCTTTTTTAAATGCTGTTTTAATAAAGCTATTCCCACTGGCGATACTGTACTTAGAGCCTCTGAATTTCATATATCTGGGCAGCATAGCAACTGTAATCATGATAAACATCATTACGATTAATGCCAGTGTCAAATATAAAGAAATACCAAATATCAGCGTTTTCAAATTGCTGTCCCTCCTCTTACTTATGGTTTTCTTGACGAATCTTTATTTTTTTAATTGAAGTTTTTGCACGTTACACAAACAAGTATGCTTGAATCCTTTCTCACAACTGTCTACAAAGACGTCTTGATCTGAGATAGTGAATTAAGTCCTTTCATGCGTTTCATAGTACTTATCACATACGATAAGCTATTATTTATATATTATCATATTTTAAAAGAAAAAACCTATATATTATTATTTATATAGTCTAGCAATATTATTTCCTAGGACACCTAATACTTTTCAACCTAGACTTTCATAACATCAAGCTTAATGTTTCTTGTTCTATAAACCTTCACGAAATGAGTTTCAAAACCATTAAAAATACCCCATTGAGAAGGTATCCCGAAAGGTACTTTCTCAATGGGGTAATCAACTATTCAATTTAATGGGCAGTCTTTTGAAACTCTTGTTGACCAGATAACTACTGCTGTCTCAAGATTATGCTACTTCCTGTAGTAACAGCATTTCTCAGTTAAGCCATTTACAATATAGACTTTCGAATGCAGAATAAAGTAAAGACCATCAGAGTATATCGATTCTTACCTTAACCTTGTAGCAGTTTCAGCGCATCCATAAAGGTATCTGCTATTACTGGATCAAAGTGTGTTCCCTTGCATCTTTCTATCTCTTCAAATGCCTCTTCAAAGGACTTGGTCTTCTGGTAGGGTCTTTGATTGGTCATCGCATCAAAAGAGTCTGCAATGGTTAATATTCTTGCAAGAGGATCGATCTGCTCTCCAACAAGACCCTGAGGGTATCCTGTACCATCATATTTTTCATGATGCTGCTGAACAATAGGCACTATTTTTTCAAAGCCTTTGATCTGACTTACTATATCCGCACTATCCTGAGGATGTTTTTTTAGCTCTTCCCACTGTGCATTGGTCAGTTTCGCATTTGTGATCAGTGTTTCTTTAGAGATATTTATTTTCCCTAAATCATGAAGATATGCACCAAATAGCAGCGATCTTTTCTCGTCTGATGACAACTCTAAATGATCAGCTATGATTCTACAGTAATTAAACACTCTTTCTACATGGTTGAATGTATAGGTATCTCTTGAATTGATCACTGTCATCAGTGTTTTCAATGACTTGATTTCTTCGAGTAAATTTTCATTAGGCTCTTTTTCGATGATATGATCAAATATTGATGAATACACCTCTACCTTGTTTCTTCGTAAAAACTTCGCTCTATAAAGGGCCATATCTGCATTTTCAATAAGATCCAGATACCTTTCCATCTGAGTACTGTAGGTAGAAACCCCTATGGAGGCAGTCAGTGTTTTATTATTCATATTCTCTTTGCCAAGATAATCATAATCACAGACAGCTTCTCTTAAATGATCGGCTATGATGATGGCCTCATCTTTGTCCGTTTCAGGAAGAATCACACAGAACTCATCTCCACCATATCGACAGAGTATATCCTTCTCTCTGATATTATTTTTCAAAAGTCGCGTAATCTCTTTTAAAAGCTCATCTCCTTGAGAATGACCATAGATGTCATTGTAGTTCTTGAAATAATCAATGTCCAGCATCAGTAATGAAAGCTGAGTATGGTTGTTTTTGTTTTGTTCAAAGAGACCCTCTATAGCCTCATAGAAATACCGATGATTATATGCCCCTGTCAGACTGTCTATATTCGCGTAGTTAACAAGTTCTTCAATGTGTGTTTGTTCCAGTTTTGCATAGTGACCAATTGTCCAGGCTACCAGGAAAAACATCGCAAACAGCGCCAGATCATTTTGAAACTGAATATTCACAGGAGCATTGTTCCCCAGAAATAAATCCATTGAAGCAATGACCACTGTGGCAATACCTGAAACAAAAAGGCCTGTATTCATTCCATACTCAATGGTGTAGGAAATGATGATAAATAGAAATATGTATTTATTCTCACTCTCATTTGCACCACTGACATAGATGGATATGATGAAAACAATCACAAAAGTGACAATCTCTAAGAAATAGTAGAATTGATTATGTTCCTTCCTATTGTATATGAACATCAAAAATAGCATAATCAGACTGAAACTGATGAATGTTATTCCAATGTAATAAATACTTAATAAATCGTATCCATCACGTTCCATGTTAAAGTATTCCAATATAGGAATGGCACTAAAAAAAAGCGCTAGAATTTTAACTGTGAAGAACATAATTCTAATCTGTTCTCTTTTTTTGCTATTCAAGGATGGAAGTCCATTCCACATATTAATCACCTGCTTTCTTTCTATATAAATGCTGAAAAGACTTGTCATTCAACAAGTCTTTTCGCTCTTTAGTTACTTGTCTCTTAGACTCTCTGGTTCTTCAGGCTGGTAAAAGTAAAATATGCAAGCTGATGTTGCCATGGTTGTTGCAATAACAGTTGCGAAAGCAGCCACAAGAGTCAATAAGTTCTTCTTCTTCAACGAAATCCCCCCTTTCAGCATAGAATGAATTATGTAAATTTCATTTACATACAATTTAATTAGGCATCATGCCTATAAGATATTTAGTTTATTCAGCATCCTGTTTACTATTAAATCCAGTCTAGATAATAGTAATGTACCCGTTTCAGTCAGTGTTATTGCCTGCCAGATCATTGCGACCCTGATGCTTGAAGCAATACTATAAAACCGCTCATGAGTATCTGCTAGTAGAATGGAAACTATTGTTAATATAAAAAATAAAAACAGTTTACTAAAACTTTCTTTCCTTAAGCGCTTTATCTTTTCCACTGTAACAATGGGCTTGTTTGGACTATCCACTGGTACGTAAAGATAGAATATGACAAAACCTATAAGGAAGATCAATATCGTTAACCCAGAATTGACATAATTGTCAACAGGGATATTTAGTAAGTGCCTTGATGAGAGGGCTAGCAGAGCGATAGATAAGACACTGACGGTATTACAGCCCATCATAGTATTTGAATGTGCTCCCCCAGTGGACTTCCTCATAAAACCGACACTAAAAAATATAATCAGACTCTCGTATAAGGAATCAGTTACTAGTCCAATAAGTGTAATAATCAGTAATAGGGTTGTGACTTGAAGGATGCCTATTAATCCATATGCAATAACGGAACGTTTCTCGTCTTCAAAGCTTAACTGCAATGCAATTTTATCAGCTATCTTGTTCGCTAATACTTCTATGATAATCACCCTTTCTATTTAACACGAAATATAACGATATGATGATTACTGCAAATACGATATTTGCTAATGTACCTATATAGTATCTTTGTGAAGGATCCCCTATGATGATCTGGAATTGTTCTTGTCCAAAAATCATTACAGCCATGGCTGTTACGACCATTTCACTGATAAGAATAAGAACAACACAGAAGGATGTTGAGCGTATTGTTTTATAAGGGTGCATCTTGAGTAATATCACACAAACCAGATACATGAATATCATATTCATGATTGTCTGGACCCCTACTGTTATTGGCAGTAATTTCATGATATAGGTTACTACAGAAACTAGAGTAGCGGCTATAAGATAATCTTTCAGAATCACCTTTTGTTTATTAAATGTATAAATACCTAAAACCAGGAGAAAACTCTGTAGTATGAATCCAAAAATGTATCTAATTAATATGATTGCAATGCTTTCCATCTGATACTTCCTTTCCTGTCTGTTGTTTATATTGATTTATCTTACTGCTATTTTCTTTGATGGCGTTATAGACCACCATGAATATGAATGCATGAATGAGCACATCTCCGATACTTAGTATGCTGTATCCCACATCAATATAATCTGTTAGGATTTTATACTTTGTAGCTTCGTTTCCCATAACGTGAAGCTGATCCACTGTACCTAGAGGTGCTTCATTGAAATACCCGGTATATTTGGACAGTGAGGGAAATACAGGCATTTTCCCAGCATTCTGACTGATCACAAACTTATTCATTAATGAGCCTATGGTCACAATTATGGATCCATAGATTCCTGTCTTATAGAGTTTATGGACGACGATCGGAATGATGAGTGTGTAAAGATAGAGGGTCTTGAAAACAGCTGCATACTCAATGTAGTCGTAGTTTCCAGTGAATACACTGATTTGTAGAAATAGATAGATCATTTCTGCTATAAATAAAGGATATAAGGAGTAATCTCTAAGAATCGGCTTTATCTTATAGCCCTTTTTTTTCGCATATAAAATGGCGAGTACTATATAAATTATCATGGATTTCCCTCAGATTCATAAAGATATAATCATATTACTTAGTCAGTACAAAGTGTACTAACCTTATAATACTAGTTTATCGTACCACGATTGACATATAGTAATCAATGTATAATTGACCCTCAGCTCAATAAAATGAATTTATTTTTATTTTCACCCTATTTCGAGGTGTCTTCAGGTCTTCATTCTCCCTGTTTTGATCTATACAGGCTGAATTCACGAAGAATCCCATTCTTGTTTACATACATTGCTCTGAAAATTACAGTCTGGAAATCGTGTTATTTTCTGACATGATAAAGGATGCCGTTGTGGGCTCCTTCAGTATTATCTTCTTATGATTTTTTAAAAGTGAAAAGTGATTTTCTTATCTAAAGCACATATGTACTAGTGCAGGATAAGAAGTAATATTTTTCCAATTAATAAAGTCCCGCCAGGCGATCAAGCTTGGCGGGTTTTCTCTATTCTCTTGTAAAACTGATAAGGTCTTCTAAAGGCTCATACCCTTTATCGTTAAAAACATACTTTCTTACTTCCCCATCAATAGTGGCTGTAATCAGCCCCATCACCTGACCATGATTTTTCATAAAGGTCATTGGTAGCTTACCATAAAATTCCGTTCTATAGGATGTCTCAATAAAGTCTTCATCATTAAGGTGAATTGTCCAGATATAGTTCAAGATGTTAAACTTAATCTGTTCTTCTAAACTCAAGTCTCCTGATTTTAGCATTTTCTTCACTTCAATTTCTGAAAATTTCAATAGGCTACCCCCTTCATATCTTCAATTCTTACTTCCTGTACTTATCCTCAATCACCTTGTAATGCTCGTGTCTTATCTTATCCCACTCGGTCTTCTTGTATTCAATAGTCTTTAGACGATCGTTGATCCAATTCGGATCGTATTCTATGTAATTCCAATCTTCAACCCATTCCTTCATATCCTCATGCTCTGGATGTTTTGGATTATGGTAAGCTTTAAGGAATTTATAATAACCATGCATGCCTCCAACATCTTCCGGTGGCGCTGTCTCTTCCCCATCAAGAAGTATTGGATACCCGAAATAGTAATCATCTACAACTTCTTCTAGTTTTATCGTTAACCACCAGTTGTCTCCGAAATCATAGTTGTATCTGATCTCTTTGTATTTCTCTAGATAATCATCTATCTTCAGACCAGTAGGTTTGCGTACCTCTATCTTCAATCGATCCTGAAAATTTAGTTCAAACTCAAGCATATCTGCGGTCTTCATAAAACTTCTTATTCTTCTAATGATGCTGACGCTGGAAATAGGTTATGATATTTCCTATAGGTAGGCCCATCAGATAACCTATAGGCAGTTGCCACACTTCTTCTTCGTTTCAGTTATCCTATAATGTACCAAAGAGATCAGTCAATTGAAGTACTCCACCATAAATCCTTCGGATTCTGAATATGGAGACTCCTAAATAGTGGAGTCCAATGATCCCTGATTTATTAGGCTCCCTTCAGTCCCTTCGGTTGAAAGTCGAACAGCTTCAACTTTGACCCTGACCTGTGAGGTTTTGGTGGTCTTCCTCTACCAGTATGGCTTTCACCTTCTTCATTTAGGGCACATTAGAAAAGACCCGGATGGTCATGCAAAAAGCATATCCATCCGGATCTAGTCATCAATTTACTCTATTCCTTTATGACCAGCTGAAGATCTACTGGGATGGTCTTCTCTACAGTTTCACCATCAATAACCTTCATCGCTGTTTCCACACCAAGAGATCCGATCATCTTAGGCAGCTGTTCTACCGTTGCAGCCATGGTTCCTTCTTCTACGGCAGCCTTTGCATCTGCTGTAGCATCAAAACCTACGACGAGGATGTCTCTACCTGAAGCTTTGATTGCTTCGAGAGCACCAAGTGCCATTTCATCATTGTGAGCAAATACAGCATCAATTTCTGTCTGTGACTGAAGTATGTTTTCCATTACAGATAATCCTTCTGCACGGTCAAAGTTTGCAGTCTGCTTTGCAACCACTTCAATGTTCGTTCCTTCAAGTGCCTTGTTGAAACCTTCTCCTCTGTCTCTGGCAGCAGAAGCACCAGGGATTCCTTCAAGTTCTACAACCTTACCTTCTCCACCCAGCTGCTCAACAATAAATTCACCAGCAAGTACTCCGCCAGCAACGTTGTCTGAAGCTATATGTGCGACCACTTCTCCACCGTTAGCCCCTCTGTCTAAAGTGATGACAGGGATTCCAGCAGCATTTGCCGCTTCTACAGCACTCTGTACAGCATCAGAATCCGTAGGGTTGATGAGAATGAGGTCCACTTCCTGGTTGATGAGATCTTCCATGTTGGACATTTCTTTGGCAGAGTCATCATGAGAATCCAGCGTGATGAGAGTTGCACCAAGTTCATCCGCTTTTTCCTTGGCACCTGCTTCCAGGTCCACAAAGAATGGGTTGTTCAGCGTAGAAAACACAAGACCGATCTTCTTTCCTTCAGTTTCGCTTCCTCCATCATCTGCACATCCAGCAAGAACCCCAAGAGCCATGGTTCATTAATTGCAGTTACAAACTTAAGGGATTTGTCTTTCTTTTCAAGCTAGGACCACAAGCTTCATTTTAATCAGAATACTTTGAAGGCGCTTTTGATTTCCCGAAGCACATTCTTATAATACTTTTTGCCTTCAACCACAATCTTAAAAGTCAAAATTATCTATCATAGCAACCCACCTCCTTTAGGCGTAAAAAAAGACACCTCGTATGAAGTGCCCTTGCAAATAATACTTGTAAATTTATTGTTCATTGGGATTACCCCATCGTAATATCATCAACGAATTTCAATGTGTACATCTTTTCCTAAGCTTTTAGCGATTTTGATAAGGAAATCCAACGAAGGATTGTAGGAACCACTTTCAAGCCTTGAAATATTGGACTTCCTGGTTCCAGCTTTTTCTGCCAGTTCTTCCTGAGTCATCTTCATGCTTTTTCTCGCTTTGATAATCTGTGAAACCAATTCGTATCTTGGTTGTAGTTTGTTGTATTCTTCTTTGAATTCAGCATCTTCCATGAGTTTTGCTTTGATGTCGTCAAACTTTACTCCGGCAGATTTTGTTTTATCATCTATTTTACTCATCTTTACACCTTCTTTCATAATCCTCTTTATATTTTCTCGCTCTATCAATTTCTCGTGAGGGGGTTTTATCGGTTTTCTTTATAAAGCCGTGAAGCAATACAAATGTGCTACCCGTATACGCATAATAGAACATCCTTGAAATATCGGTTGAGAACTTTACACGCAATTCAAAAATTCCTTTATTGTCTTTTCCGTTTATTGGTTTAGTATGCGGTTCTCATAGATCAGGTCCATGATTCTTTAAGAGTTCAATTTCTCGAAAAGTCTTGGCTCTTAATTTGGGAGGAATTGATTCGAGAAAATCTTTTACTGGTACTTCCCCATTTTCTTTTTGATAGAATTCAACATCGTATGCCAACCTATTCCCTCCTAAACTGATACTTCCTTCGACTATATGTTATCATATACGATAACATAAATCAACTGAAATTATTTTCTATCGAGGCTGTGATTATGTATAAAGATAAGCTTCTAAATGTCAGTATAATTTAATTCCTATCCCTTGAAATATACCATTCATGTATTACATTTTGAATCACGGTTTTACATTACTATTATAATGAATTTACCTTCTGAATAATCATTATCTTTAGCTTCATCGTTAATCTAGTCCTTCAATCTCATAACTCATATACTCCAGATTCCACCACACGGCTGAACCATCGCCATCGGATAAGTTTCCAGCTTATGACCAGGTAGTTGACCTTTCAATTCCTAGTTATCGCCCATAACAGACGCATAAGAAAAGACCCGGATGGTCATGCAAAAAGCATATCCATCCGGATCTAGTCATCAATTTACTCTATTCCTTTATGACCAGCTGAAGATCTACTGGGATGGTCTTCTCTACAGTTTCACCATCAATAACCTTCATCGCTGTTTCCACACCAAGAGATCCGATCATCTTAGGCAGCTGTTCTACCGTTGCAGCCATGGTTCCTTCTTCTACGGCAGCCTTTGCATCTGCTGTAGCATCAAAACCAACGACAAGGATGTCTCTACCTGAAGCTTTGATGGCTTCAAGAGCACCAAGTGCCATTTCATCGTTGTGTGCAAATACAGCATCAATTTCTGTCTGTGATTGAAGTATATTCTCCATGACGGATAGTCCTTCTGCACGGTCAAAGTTTGCAGTCTGCTTTGCAACCACTTCAATGTTTGTTCCTTCAAGTGCCTTGTTGAATCCTTCTCCTCTGTCTCTGGCAGCAGAAGCACCAGGGATACCTTCAAGTTCTACAACCTTACCTTCTCCACCCAGCTGCTCAACAATAAATTCACCAGCAAGTACTCCGCCAGCAACGTTGTCTGAAGCTATATGTGCGACCACTTCTCCACCGTTAGCCCCTCTGTCTAAAGTGATGACAGGGATTCCAGCAGCATTTGCCGCTTCTACAGCACTCTGTACAGCATCAGAATCCGTAGGGTTGATGAGAATGAGGTCTACTTCCTGGTTGATGAGGTCCTCCATATTGGACATTTCTGTAGCAGAGTCATCCTGAGAATCTAAAGTAATAAGGGTTGCACCTAGTTCATCTGCTTTTTCCTTGGCACCTGCTTCAAGGTCCACAAAGAATGGGTTGTTCAGTGTTGAAATTACAAGACCGATCTTCTTCCCTTCCGTTTCGCTTCCTCCATCATCTGCACAACCAGCCAGAACACCAAGAGCCATAGCAGTAACAATGATAAGACTTAGAATTTTTTTCATTTTCTTTCCTCCTGATATATGTTATTTTTTGTGACACAGTAAGAATAGAGTGGATTCTCCTTATCTGGACGCTTTCTTCTTTCTGTCCATAAGAACAGCAATAAGAATAACGATTCCCTTGGCCACATCCTGATAGTAGGATGAAACCTGCATAATGTTCAGCGCATTGTTCAGTACCCCGATAATCACAGCACCGATGGCTGTACCTGTGATTGTTCCAATACCACCGGCCATACTGGTACCTCCAAGAACCACTGCCGCTATGGCATCCAGTTCATATCCTGCACCTGCGGTAGGCTGAGCAGAGCCGAGTCTTGCAGTAATCAGTATTCCGGCGATACTTGCCATCATACCTGAAGCTGCAAAGACAAAAAGTTTTACACGGTTGGTCTTTATTCCTGAATACATGGTGGCTTCTTCATTGGATCCTGTGGAGTAGATGTATCTGCCCATTCTGGTATGGTTAAGCATATAGTAGGCAATGATGAAGATCGCCAGCATAATGTACACAGGAATTGGTATAGGTCCTAGAAATCCTCTTCCGATGGCATTAAATAGTCCAGACCCTTCTGCAGTTCCTGTGCTGATGGGTCTTCCTTGTGTAAAGACCAGAAGAAGTCCTCTTAAAAGGGTTAATGTACCTAAGGTGGCAATAAATGGCTGAAGTCTTCCTACTGTAACCAGAGTGCCGTTGACAAATCCGATGAAAGTTCCGATGATGAGCACCGCTAGAACGACAACAACAATGTTTGTACCACCTGAAATCATTGTGGCAGCAATGGCACCGGAAAATCCGAGAACAGAACCAACTGAAAGGTCAATCCCGCCTACCAGGATGACGAATGTCATACCTGTGGCGATGACCGCATTTATAGAAGTCTGCCTCAAGATGGTCAAGAGGTTTCCTGTGGTGAGGAACCGAGGTTCCATGATGGATATGACAATGGAGGCCACCAGAAGAACCATCAGCGGCTTATTTTTTAAGAATTTCATTAAAGTATCTTTCAATTTGCACTCACTTCCTTTCCCACAGCAAGAGTCATGATTTTCTCCTGGGTGGCTTCATGAATATCCATGAAGCCAGCAATTTCGCCTTCATGCATGACCATAACCCGGTCACTGATGCCCAGAACTTCTGGAATGTCTGAGGACACCACGATGATGCTGATTCCGTCTTTTTTAAGTTCATTGATGAGATCGTAAATCTCTTTTCTGGCACCTACATCGACACCTCGAGTCGGTTCGTCCAAGATTAGAATTTTAGGTTTTGTTAAAAGGTTTCTCGCAATGGATACCTTCTGCTGATTGCCTCCACTGAGAAACTGGAGATGCTGCTTTGTGCCTGTGGTCCTGATGGACATGTTCTTGATATACTTTAAAGCAGATTCCTCTTCTTTCTTCTTATCGATGTTTCGAGCAGGTCCTAGAAAATCTTTCAATGAGGACAAGGTGATGTTGTCCCGAAGGGTCATTCCAGTGATGATCCCGTTGGCTTTTCTGTCTTCACTGACATAGGCGATGCCGTTTTCATAGGCTGATGCAGGTGATGTGATCTTTTTTGCCTTCCCATAGACTTCTATGGAGCCTTCCTGAAGAGGATATATCCCGAAGATGGATCTCATGAGCTCGGTTCTTCCTGAACCCATAAGTCCTGCAACGCCTAGAGTTTCTCCTTTCCTTACACTGAAGGTTACATCTCTTACAAACTCATTGGTGAGTTTTGTCACTTTCAGGGATTCGTCCCCTGGTTTATGATCAATTCTTGGATACTGCTCACTGAGTTTTCTACCGACCATCATCTCAATGATGGTCTCCTCGTCTATCTGATCCACAGTACTTTCTTTGATGAGTTCTCCATCACGAAGCACTGTGATGTCATCACAGATTTCAAAAATCTCCTGAAGTCTGTGGGAAATATAGACGACACATTTGTCATCATTTCTCAGCTCGCGGATCACGTCAAAAAGTTTTTCCGTTTCCTGGGGCGTCAGCGCCCCTGTAGGTTCATCCATGATAATGACTTCTGCATTGATGGACAACGCTTTGGCAATCTCCACCATCTGCTGTTTTCCAATACTGATATTTTTGACCAGTTCTCTAGGGTCTTCTGTGAGTCCGATCTTATCCAGCCATTTCTTCGCATCCTCATTGAGTTTTCTCCACTGGATTCTTCTGGTGGAGGTTACAGGTTCTCTTCCTAAATAAATATTCTCAGCAATGGAGAGATCTTTAATAAGGTTCAGTTCCTGATGGATAAAAGCAATGCCACTGTCTTGAGACTCTTTGGTGTCGTTAAAAGATACAGGCTTCTCATGAAGAAGAATCTCTCCTTCGCTTCTCTCATATACACCAGTGAGAATTTTCATAAGGGTAGACTTACCTGCACCATTCTCTCCGATGAGTGCCATGACCCTTCCCTTATAGATGTTGAAGTCTACACCCTTCAGCACATACACACCGTTAAACTCTTTGCTGATTCCTTTCATGGAAACGACGGGTTTTTTTACGGATTCTTCCATACTCTCACCTCCCTGATTTTATATTTTTTCTTCATCATCTCTCTATTCTCCTTAAAAGGTCACACCGGAGACAAGGATAATATTGGCGTAGGCCTTATACTCTCCTGTTCGTATAACCGCTTTGGATGCACTGGTTTTCTTCTTAAACTCTTCGTGTGAAATATACTCGATGGAGATCTCCTTCCCCTCTTTTATGGAAGTGGCTTCCAGAAGCTTGAGAATCTCATCCAGAAGACTTGGATTGATTCCCTTGATTTCCTCTGCCAGAATCACTTTTTCAATTTCCTGTTCTTCTAGGACTGCTTCCAGCACAGGCATAAACTCAGGTAATCCTTTTACTACAGCAAGGTCGATTCTTTTGACACCTTCTGGAACGGGCAGTCCGCAGTCTCCGATGGTTAATGTATCTGTATGTCCCATCTTGCTGATCACGTAGGAGATTTCAGCGTTTAAGAGTTTTCCTCTTTTCATGAGCGCATTCCTTCTTTCATAAATTGATCTACCTCACTTCTTATGGGTAGTGATGTCTGAGCGCCTAATCTGGTCACGCTTAATGCAGCAGCTGCCATGGCGAATTTTATGGAGTCCTTCAGATCCTTTCCTTCGGAAAGACCAACGGCCAATGCCCCATTAAAGCAGTCCCCTGCAGCAGTTGTATCCACGGCCTTTACCTTGTGTCCTTTGTAGTGCTGTGCACCTTCACGATGAACATGGAGTGCACCGTTGCTTCCTAAAGTCACCAGTACATTCTGAAGGCCTTTATCAAGGAGCGTCTTTGATGCCTTCTCAATTTCGTCCATGGTACTTACTGGCATTCCTGTAAGAAGTTCCAGTTCAGTCTCGTTTGGTGTGATCACATCCGTATAAGTGAAAACTTCCTCAGGCAGCTGTCTTCCAGGGGCAGGATTCAGTATTGTTTTCATCCCCATATACTTTGCTTTCTTCAGCGAATAAACCACAGTATCAAGAGGCGTTTCCAGCTGTGTAAGTAAAATATCACCTTCTGCAAGGACGTTTTCAGCGCTCTCTACATCTTTTTCTGTCAAATTAAAATTAGCACCAGATGCTACGGTGATGGCGTTGTTTCCGCTCTTTTCTACAATGATGGCTGCAACCCCAGTAGCTACACCAGCTTTTTCCAAAACATAAGTAACATCGACGCCATCTTTCCTAAGACTCTCTTGTAGTGTTTCGCCGAATGAATCCTCTCCTACTGAACCGATCATGGAGACTTTTGCGCCGAGTTTTGCTATGGCGTCCGCCTGATTTGCTCCTTTTCCACCAGGGATCTGCTTGAATCCATATCCTAGGACCGTTTCTCCAGGTCTTGGGATATTTTCTGCTTGAATGACCAAGTCCATATTAAGACTTCCAACGACAATGATCACTTGCATTTCCTCCTTCATATTTCATCTTTTATCTTTATCTTTACTCTTATCTCTTATATCTTCAATCTTTTAAATAGATTTTCGTTCGGTAATTTCTGTATTCAGTATGACGATGCTGTTTTTCTTTTCATTGGATGCTTTTTTAGCCTGCTTATCTCCCAGATGGGAAATGAGTAAGTCCACTGCCTGATAACCCATTTCATAGTTGGGCTGTTTTACTGTGGTAAGTTCCGGTTCTACCATCTGGGACATGTATATATCGTCAAATCCCATGACGCCTTTGTCTTCTGGCACTCTATAGCCATTCCTCATCAGCTCTTTCATGGCACCGATGGCGATGAGGTCGTTTCCACAGAACACTGCATCAAACTCTGCTTTCTCCTTAAGAAGTTCATCCACTCCTCTTTTTCCCCACTCTGCACGGTATTCTCCATATTTGATAAGCTCATCATCTACTTGAATGTTCTTTTCCACCAATGCTTCTTTGTAGCCTCGAAGTCTCTCCATGGCAGTATGGGTCTTTAGCGACCCTGAAAGGTAAGCGATTTTTCTATATCCTTTCTCCACCATATGGGTTACAGCATTAAAGGCACCTGCCCGGTTATTCACAAGAACCTTCCCTAGGACATTTTCAGAATCAAAGTCCCTGTCAATGAGGATAATTGGAATCTGGCATCTTTTAAGGACCTCACTCATCCTGTCACTGTTAGAGGAGTGGGCAATGATGATTCCGTCCACCATTTTGCTGGTGAGGGTCTCTATATATTTTTCTTCCACTTCAATTTTATCGTCTGTGTTGCAGAAGATGATGCTGTACCCTTCTTCATTGGCCCGGTCTTCTGCTCCTCTTGCTATCCCTGGGAAAAAGGGGTTTGTGATGTCTGGAAGAACGAGTCCTATGATCCCGGTTTTTCTTGTCACAAGGCTTCCTGCCATGGCGTTTGGAATATAGTTGTATTTCTTCATGACGTCCTTCACTCTTTGCCTTGTGGTTTCTGATATACGCTTATCCTTACCATTGAGAATAAGGGACACGGTGGCAATGGATACGCCTGCCTCTTTTGCGATGTCTTTTATTGTTATTTTCATAGTTTTTCTTCTCCAAAAGGTTTAGTTAAACGTTTTACTAACTTTATAGCATTATTATAAATACAAATTTCTAAAATCTCAAGCACTTTGTAAACATTTACAAGTCTGATAATTTTTTCAGGTATTCGCACCAATAATATTATCAATCACTCAAAATATCTGTTTATTCTTACTAAAGTTCGAAATCTGTTTTTTCGATAATGTAGTATTTTCGTTTTTCACGTTGCAGTAAAATAACCACCAACTTACTATTAGATAAAACTTGACTCTGGTTCATAAAGCGATTTTCAGGCGCGATAAAGGGTGCCGCTATGGGCACCCTCATCACTAACTTCTTATGATATTTTTTCTTTTCCGATCTAAGAGGAAGATTGATACACCACCTAGAACAGCGAAAGTTCCAAAGAGAAGCATCAGTGTGCCTTCATTTGAAGTTCCTGCTTTAGGTAGGATCCCAGTCTTCACAAGATCTGTACCGGATACGATGTAATCACCGGTCTCCCTGATTGAAAACTCTACATACCCTTGGGCATCCACTGTCAGTTTTTTCTCAACCAGTTCGGCCTTCTTCGAGTCTTCATCATAGTAGTAGATGAAGATGTTCTTCTGATCCTTCGTCTTCAACCACGATTCGATGAGCTTCACCTTCACCATTGCTTTTCCTGGAAGGACTCCAGTTCCAGCAATAGATATGATGAGAACATCTGAATTCTTCACAAGTTTTGAAATTGCAGCTTTGTTTTTCGTTTCTGCATCTTTCAGTTTCGCTACCGTGATTGTCAGATCCACGTCCTTCACTTCTTTGATCTTATTTCCTTTGAAGGTCCATGTGGCATTCTCTGTTTCGAAAACAAGTGTGATATTGGTTTTCTTTAGTGCCTCGAATACGGATTTATCCACGATGCTGTTGTCTCTTGCATCTACGATGATGGTCGCATTCTTCGGACTGTTTGAAATGGCTTCGATGACATCGCTTGTCACATTTTTCAAAGGAGTGATTTCTTCTTCTGGTTCTTCACCAGGTTCTTCTGGTTCATCTGGGTCTTCTGGTTCTTCTCCAGGCTCTTCACCTGGTTCTTCACCTTCAGTTGCCTCTGCCAGTATTACCGTTGCTCCATCCTGCGTTGCAGGAAGCTGGAAGCTGACCTTCTGGTCTTCTCCAACTGTATACTCGGCACCACCGTAAAGGTCCATGACCTTTGTTCCTGCGGTGAAAGGTACACTTACTGTGACGGCTTTTTCTTCAACATCGGTATTGATGGCAACAACCAGGTCCTTCCCGTTATAGCTTCTGTTAAAGACGATGTATTTCTCCACATCTCCACCACCTAGCGTGGTTCTTGTGCCTTTGGCAAATACCTTGGAGTAGTCAGCTCTTATGCTCAGCAGTTTCTGATAATGATCATGGACTGCTTTATACTCAGTGTCCTCCAGTCTTTCCCATGGCATGTCATAACGGTTTTCGCCAAAGTTTCCATCGACTTTGTCCATATTATTGGCTGCTTTACCAGAGGCACCCAGTTCTTCTCCGTAGTAGATGACCGGTTGTCCTTTGGCTGTGATCTGAAGGGCAGCTGCAGCTTTTAGTTTTGCAAGCTTTTCCGCTTCTGTGCCTGAAAGCCTTGTCAGGAATCCGTCTTCATCATGGCTTCCCAAAAATAGTCCCAGGGTCTGTGTATTATTGATCTGACCATTGATTTCCTGAAGGTAGGTTTCTACTCCATCGATCTCTCCGTTTACGAAGTTCACTGCGGAATGTTTAAAGGAGAAATCAAGGACTGAATCCAGTTGTCCTGTGCCAAGATGTCCACCATCATTGTTGATGGACGCACCATAGGCTTCACCTATGGACTTGAATTTAGGATCAATTTCAGTCAGTGCATTCTTTAACGCCTTCAGTGTTGTCGGTTCCACATTGTTGACTGTATCGATTCTGAAGTAGTCTATTGTATTTCCTTTGTCCGTTCTAGCTCTTTCAAGCCATGCACTCTGCCACTTGATTAAAGTGTCTCTTACAAGTGGATCTTCTGTCTTGAAATCAGGAAGACCCGCCAGGTCTCCTCTGATGTTGTCGGTCTGTCCTGGTTCTCTGAACATTCCGTCGAATTTAGCCTGTTCTTCTGCTGTCGGGAAGTTGCTTAGATTGTTCACGTTTGTTTCGCCGGATCTCATACCATACCCTGCGTGATTTATCACCACGTCCAGCATGATCTTGATTCCACGTTCGTGGGCTTCATCGATGAGTTCCTTGAAATCTTCAAGACTGCCAAGATGCTCATCGAGCTTTTCGAAATCCTTCGCCCAGTATCCATGATATCCATACTGGTTCTTTTCACTTTCTGGTAAGTCTCCACCCCATGTGGCTGCCACATTGAAATCAATGTTGTCCACAACTGGTGTGATCCATAGGGTATTGATGCCTAGATTATCCAGATAATCCAGTTTTTCTGTTATTCCCTTGAGATCACCACCATGATAGGTCTCCCGATGTTCCGTGTTATAGTTCTCTCCATTTGGATCATCATTGGTTACATCTCCGTTATTGAATCGGTCTGTAAGCATGAAATAGATCATGGCTTCATCCCAGTCAAAATCATTTTCTGAAAGAATCTGTCTTGCCTTCACGGTCAAGGTCACTTCACTCAGATGCTCGTTTCCGAATTCATCCACCAATGTGACCGGTATGACCTTCTCGCCGGCTGTGACTGAATCCTTTACTGATATGGTGTGAGCCATAAGATTAAGATCCACTGCCACTTTCTCTTTTCCACCTACAGCTCTGAGATCAAGATAGGCTTCTCTCAGATTCACCGGATTTTCCGCTTCTGTTTTGATGGTGATTACAGCGTTTTCGCTGTAGTCGATGACAGAGGGGTAAGCCTCTGCAGTAACGTCAATTTTCGGTACGCTGTAGACGATGACGGAAGTCCCGTCTACTGTATTTTTCGGATCGCTGATTTCTTTTATTGTGTCATCAGCATAAGTGACAATGTAACTGTATTTGTAAGTTCCTTCTTCTGTCAGGTTCAAGGTATAGGTGAAGAGTTCATCCATGGCTACATAGTCCATGTCATAGACTTCTCCATCAATCTTCAGCTGAACACCCTTGATGGTATCCATCTCCCCTGCTGCAAAAAGTTCCTCGTCTCGATAATTGAAGGTCACGGCACCTTGACTGATTTCTGGTGCTCTGACTGCAGGTGTAGTATGGAATTCCTTTACCCCTGCTGTGACTGTAACTTTGATGATGTTCTGATCAAGATCTGTCGTAATGAATCGGTCATCGCCATAGACGTCTTTTACAGCCCAGTCGGTGCCTTTACGTAGGACAAACCCGATATTTTTCGTATCTGGAGCGATCTCGATTTTAGCGAAAGCACTTTCATCAGTGATTTCAGTGAAATCGATCTGACCGTCCTTGACGCCTGTGTTCCAACCCCAGATGTTCCAGTCTGTATAGTCTTTTTCAGGTCTTATGTAGTTAAAATACACAAATCTTCTCACATAAGGCATGACGGTGATTTTATGCTCTGCGGTGATCTCACCGGCTTTCGCCGTGATGGTCACGTTTCCTTCTGTGATACCTGTCACCAGCCCATGGCTGTTTACCGTGGCAACGGAAGGGTCTGAGGATGTCCATTTCACTTCCGGAGACAGGATGGTCTGCCCAAACTGATCTCTTACAAGTGCGGACAGAGTCATCGTTCTTGTGGTATGGAGGATATTTTCTCCGGTGATGCTCACAGTGGTTGGAACTAAGGTTCCAACATGAACGTCCACCGTCGCTTCTATTTCTCCTGCAATGGCTGTGATGATGACGTTACCGTCCTTCACTGCTGTGATTCTTCCGTTTTCTTCTACTTCTGCAATGCTTGTGTCGCTGCTTGACCATGAGATTTTCTCATCAGGAAGCAGTCTTCCCTCCTGGTCTCTTACGATGGCACTGACAAATACAGAAGATCCGACTTCAATACCGAATGAACTCTTTGAAAGCTCAATGGTGGTTGGAACCGCTTCATAGCTTTCCGCTTCTTCATCATAGAGGACCATCATGGACAGTCCTGCCACAGTTACTGTGTTTCCATCCACTTCCCGTAGGGAGGTTGTTCCTGCAGCGGTTTCATCAACTGCCACATTCCAGGTGGTATCCGACGGTAGCGTGGCCTCTTTCTCGGTGGTATTGCCATTGTAGACAACGACAATGTTTTTCCAGGTATCGCCATTGGCGAAGTTTTTCAGTTCGTATACGATGATATTATCTGACTGCTTATGTACCACAAGATTGCTTTCTACAGCAGCCTTGGTGCTCATTCTAAAGGCCGGATGAGACTTTCTCATCTCAATAAGGCCTTTGTAGTAGTCAAATACCGGTTTGAATTCTTCCTTGTTCTGCCATCTTATGGAGTTGATGACATCAGGGCTCTTATAACTGTTGTGGTCTCCGAATTTCGTTCTCAGGAACTCATCACCAGCCTGGATGAAAGGAATCCCCTGTGACGTCATGACGATGCTGTTGGCCAGTAATGTTCTTCTGACGGTTTCATCGGCTAGGACATCATTTCGGTCGATGTATTTGTATGGATCTGCTGCACTTACGGCTTCTTCCACAGAACCTCCGTCTACAAGTGCACCGTTCAGCATATTCACAAATCCTACATCATCTTTTAATCCTTGGGTATAGATGAATTTGTCCCAAAGATTCAGATTGTCATGGGCTGTGACATAATTGATGGTTTCATTCGGACCGCTTGTAAAGTCATTGATGGCACCCTTCACTCCTGTGACGATGCCGCTTTCCTGACCGGTCGCCCCAGAGGCGAAGCCTTTGCCTTCTCCATCGCTGTCGCCTTTGATGGCATTTCTGAAGTTATCGTTGAACACAGCAAAATCCTTGTCCTTCTGTGTTCCCTTCTTGGTCTGCTCTGCTGCAGGCAGTCCATTGGTTCCTGCATCCCAAGGTTCTCCGTACACCATGATGGACGGATCCACTTTTTCCTTGAGTTCATTTGTGATCTGGGTCATGGTGGTGAGGTCAATGAGTCCCATAAGGTCAAATCGGAATCCGTCCACACCATATTCATCTGCCCAATAGAGCACGGAGTCTTTGATGTACTTTCTGACCATTGGTCTTTCACTGGCTACTTCATTCCCTGTTCCTGATCCGTTCAGGTAGATGCCGTTATCGTCTGTACGATAATAGTAACCTGGAACAACAAGATCGAAGGAGGAGGTCAGTGATTCAAAGGTATGATTATAGACTACGTCCATAACGACTCTGATTCCATTTTCATGTAAGGACTGAACCAGTCCTTTGAATTCTTTTATTCTTACAGAAGGGTCTAGTACGTCCGTGGAATAGGACCCTTCTGGCACGTTATAGTTCTGCGGGTCATAGCCCCAGTTGAACTGTGGATCATCTGACATTTCATTGACGGTCTTGTAATCATAGGAAGGAAGTAGATGCACATGGGTGATTCCAAGTTCCTTCAGATGATCGATGCCTGTCTTGATGTCTGCATTTCCTACTAGGGTTGTTCCTTCTTCTGTGAAGGCACTGAACTTCCCTTTGTTCTCTTCGCTGACGCCTGAATTATCATCCAGTGAGAAATCTCTCACGTGCACTTCATAAAGAACTGCATCGGTGTCGCTGATATGCTGCGGTTTTGCAGTGGTCTTGAATCCTTCCGGATTCGTATTTTCAAGGTTTACGATAGCGGTTCTCTGTCCGTTTGGTGAAACGGAGACAGCATAAGGATCCACTGCATAGTTTACCTTTCCGTCTGCAAATTCCACTTTGTACATGTAATATTTACCGGCATGATCTCCAACTGCTGAAGCTGACCATAGACCGTTGTCTGCTCTTGTCATCAGTGATTCCTGTCCGCCTGTCTGATCTGTTACAATGCCTTGGGCGTTGTAGACACCCATGGTGTTGTAGAGCACGAGGCTGACTTTTGATGCTGTCGGTGCCCATATCTTAAAGGTACTTGCTTCTGTGGTGTAAGTCAGTCCAAGGTCTTTTCCACCATAGTAGAATGTGGAATCATCTAGGACTTTTCTCATGGTCACAGGTGAAGCCGTGAAGCCTGAGCTTTCTACCGTATAATGCTCTCTAACGTCCATGACTTCGGGATCTACAATTGTAATCTCAACTCTAAGATCACTGATTTTTATAGTTGTGATTTCAATTTCTTCACCTAGGCTGTTTTTCAGCGTAAATGTCGCAGCTTCTTCCTCTGTGATCACTGCTGTGGTGTTCACAGAGATCTTATCCATAGAATCCATCATGGCTGATCGGACTCTTGGTGAAACATCTGCTTCACTTTCATTGTAGAATACCTGATCCACATCCTGGATCAGCCATACATCAACCGTATTTCCTGTCTGCACTTCGATGACTTTCGTACTTTCCTGTGCTGCCCAGCTGTCTTTGGTTCTTGGTATCACACTGATCCTGGAAGCGGTGGTCTTATGGGTGGTTTTCACAAAACCGCTTTCGGTGGTGGAGGTGAAGTCGATCTTCTCTCCGTCTTTTCCGTCTTCCCAGACCCATAGAGCCCAGTCACTGGCTTTACCGTCATATCGGTAGTAATGGATGTTATAGGTATACATTTCAGCTACGATGGTCAGTTCTTTTTCTGAGACGTAACCGTCATGCCTTGCAACTACCGTGACTTTTCCCTGATCTTCTGCAGCATCAGTGACGGTGAGGACATTTCCTTCAAGGGAAACGCCTGCAACTTCAGTCTTCAATGACCAAACCGCATTGATGTCACTTTCTGTTCCGTCAAGGTTTACGAATCTTGCTGAAAGCGCGGTATCTTCTCCTCTTTTAACTTCACTTGGTGTGGTAATTTTAATTCCAGGAACTGTAACGACTGAGTTCCCATCTTTCTCGCGATTATTGACAGGATCGGCAAATCCACCGTCCCAGCTTCCCGAAACCGGTAAGAATTTGTATTCATAGGTTCCTGGTGTCAATGGAATGGTCACTTCAAAGATCCCATCCGTATTTTTCGCCATGGCAATTCCAATATTTGACCATCCGTTCATGGAACCTACAAGGTTCAGCGTCTCTCCTGCATATTCCGCAAGGAATGTCACAGTTCCATCGTCATTGATTCCAGGTGTTTCTTCTTTTAGAATCGTGACGGTCTTCTTCACGATCTGCTCCGCATTAGATTTTCTTTCTGCAATGACCTGCACTTTTCTCGCAAGTGCGCCTTGTGGAAGTGTCAGCGCGGAAAGGATGCCTTCCTCATTTATGGAAGCAGCTGTGGTGGCACTTCCGCCTTCGGCTGTGACGGACCAATTGATTTCACCTGCCGGTATGGCTTCATTTTCTGTTCCACTCAGTATTCCTTTATAATTGGCTGTCTGTCCTAGTAGTACGGTATCAGGACCTTCGAGTCTGTTTAGTGCAGACTCGAAAACATCAGGAGATCCGATGATGTACGGTGCGCTGTAGACAGACTGAATGTTCATGTTTGATGATTCATTCCAGCTTGAAGCGATGGTATTTCCTTCAATCTGAGGTATCACATCAAAAGCACCATGTTCACCACTCTTGTTTCCGCTTAGGACTGTGATGGCTTTGACTTCTGATCCTGCTGTAAGACCTAGAAGGCTTAACGGAATCTTTCCTTCAAAGCCTGTTAGTCTATTTAGTGCAAATTCTGCACCATTTAGATTCGCGCTATCAAGGATTGCATTACCTGGATCATCAGATGCGTATACTGCAGCATAATTGATCTCATTGTCTTGTCTGACTCTCATATTGATGTGGTAATTCGGTTTTGCGTCAGTACCACTGAAATCAAACTGGGCTGCCCATGGATTCCCTGAGTTGCCAGAATCTACTCCATCGACATTCAGTGCGATGTTGATGAATAATCCATCGTCGTTCCAGTTCTCCACATTTACCGCATCGACCCAGAAATACAGGTTATCCTTGTCGCTGGTCAGTACCAGATCGCCAATATTGAAACCATTAAAACCTGCGTCTGGCGATTTAGCCACTGGTTTCAGTTTTGCCCAAAGAGGATCCTTCACAGCATCAATAAGTACTTTTGAAGCTGAAGGCTCTGCAAGTTCTATAGTATATTCACTACTATAAGTAGATAAGATATTCTTGTTTTCGGATTCATTCCAGCTGGTTGCTTTTGTATTCCCTGCTATTTCAGGAATAACATCAAAGGCACCATGCTCGGCTGGCGTGTTTCCGCTTAAGACTGCAATGGCTTTTACCTTCGAGCCATCTGTGAGTCCCATCTCAGAAAGTGGAATCTTTCCTTCAAATCCTTTTGTTCGATCAAGTGCAAATTCTGCACCTTTCAGATCAGCCCAGGATGCAAGAATCGGATTTTCCAGGTCGCTGGAAGCATAAAGTGCTGCACCATTGACTTCGTTATCCCCTTTTACTCTCACGGCAATATGGAAGTTCGGTTTTACATCTGTTCCACTGAAATCATATTGTCCTCCCCATGGGATGTCAGAAACATTTGAATCTACTCCATCCACATTGAGTGCAATATTGATGTGTTGTCCGTTTTCTGCCCAGTCCGGCACATTCTTTGCATCGACATAAAAATAGAGGTTCTCTTCATCACATGTCATGTATAGATTCGTGATGTCGAAACCTTCCCATCCGGCATTATCAGATGTAGCTAGTGGCACCTGTGTGCTCCAGACATCATCTTTTATGCCATCTATTATTATGTTCCCTGTGGCAGCCTCGATTCTCGCTGAAGGAAGTATGCTGAAAAAGAAAAATAACAGCAAAAGTCCAGTAAGTTTTTTGGTAAATCTCTTCATGTTTCCCACCTTTTGTTATTACTCACCGTATTATAATAGTTGTGCAAACGGTTGCACAACTATTATACCAAATTTAACAAGTGTAATCAATGGAAATTCATAACGTTTACAATTACATATAATAAATGCAAAGGGAGGAATTCCCTATGTGTTAGGATAGTTGTCAGTCACAACTGAAAATAGTATAGTAAATACTA
>CAZXUT010000010.1:0-60211 GCA_964643785.1 uncultured Proteiniclasticum sp. | reverse complement strand
AGCACTGTGCAAACTTTTATTTTATTTCACTGTCCTCTTGACGGATAGCACATCACTGCTTCAACCGAAGCGGTTTCTGGAGTTTTTCTTTTTAATCAGAAGGTCTCATAGATGAAATCTTTTACTGAGGCATAAAGATTAGAGATGGAGGGTTTAGAGACCAATGATCCGATGAGACAAATATTACTTGATCTTTGAAGAATTGCCAGATCAATGTATAAATCCTCTTCAAGTTTTTCTGTTTCTATATGAGGGAAAATGTACCACTGCTTTGCAGTAATCAGATGCTTGACATCAACGCCTGCATTTTTAAGATCTTCTGTAATGTTATTGATGAGTGGAACATTGATTAGGCCATAAGCATAAGCAACGAGGATTGTTTTATCCTTCTGCTTATAGGTGTGGTAAAACTGGATGCGTTCTTTTTTGCCTAGGTTGGCTTTGTAGTAGGTGGTGACGATATTTTTATTTTTGACTTCATAAGCACAAGTGATGTAAGGGTTTGTTTCAATTCTACGCATCAGTGCATTATAGAAGCTGTCTTTTAAAACATCGTCGGGTAATTTGGTTGTAACGAGTACTTTGTCATATAAATCAGAATCATAGTCCGTTTCAATTTTAACCTGATCAGAAAGTGGTTCAATGTTTTTAACATGAGCGGAATATCGAATATCAGAGATGTTCTGGCTAAGTTTGCGTATGATTTCTGATGCTCCCTGATCGATGAATAAAAGCTTGGCGCCTTTGATGAAACAGTTGATTGTATCAAGATTAAAAACATTTAACGCATAGAAAGCCTGGATTTCATTGATATCGCCAAAGCCGTAGGACGATAATGGTGGTGCGATGACTTGGCTTATGGTATTTAAGCTATGATCCTTCAGGAATTGGCCGAGGGGGATCATCAGATCCTTCGTTTTGCCATAGTTCAGAGTGTTGTCTTCATCAGAATAAGCACTTAGAAGTTTTTCCAGACGATGGAGTTCATCTATAAGAATGGAGACTTCCTGATGAGATATATGTTCTACTTTATTGAAGTCCTCATCCACAAAGTTTCTGTAAGTAAAACGCTCTGAGTAGGAGATGTCCAGTTCTAATAGTAATTCTTTGATGTGTTCACTGAAGCAGAAGACAGTTCCGAGCTCCACAAAAAGGTCCTTGCTCACTAGGGTCTGACAATGTCCGCCTATGACTGATTCCTTTTCATAGACGGTGACTTCTATTCCTTTTTTTTCTAGTAGATATGCTGCAAGCATACCGCTGAATCCACCACCGATGATGGCTACGCGCATAGAATCCCCCCCTTAGTACATACGGTCAATGTATGCCCAGAGCGGCAATATCCTATTGCTGCCTGTTGCATAACTGTGATATTCAATAGGCGAGAACAAAAGCTCGCCAAAATAGGATCTGTGATAAATATTATAATTTCGAATGTGTCTTTGAAGAATAAGTTTGATTTCATCCAGTGAGCATCCCGAGTGCATAAATGGCATCATGTAGGACAAGCAGTGATTCGTGTACTCCTTTTTAAGGCTCATTATTTCAGAAGGATGTTTATCATTGCTTATATAGTACATGGAGATGTCAAAACCACTTGCTTGAACTATTTTCTGTATATTATTTAAAAATGCATTTTTGTTCTTTTCGGAGATATTGTAATCTTCAAGAAAGCACAGATAATTGGTGCTGAAATTAAGGCTTTGTGCTACTGGGATGGCAGCAGCGGTTAAAAGATCTTCAAAGCATTCCAGTGAGAGTGTATTGTATAGCCTCGAACAGGCGATTTTACTTTTGTAATCGAGAATTGTGTATTCATATATTGTGCCCAGGCTTTCATGATGACCATAGGACGTTGTCCAGAACAGCCAGCATTCACCACTCTTCATGGTGTCAAAAGCAGGTAGATTGGTTTTCGAAGGACTGGTTTTCTTTTTTGCAAATCTGATTCGCTTCTCTTTTGTGGATAAACCATGTCGATTCATTATATTGTATACAGCAGACTCGCTGATCTTGTGACCTATTTCTTCCAGCAGATATTTGATTTCTCTAGGTCCATAGGAAGGATAGCTTCTGATGAGCATAAGAACATTGTCTACAACAGGGGACGGTGTTTTGTTTACTGGGACAAACACTTTTTTAACCGGATCGAGTCCCTCGATGCCAGAAGTCTTATATCTGGTGAGCCATCGGTAGTAAAGCGTTCTTGAAATGCCATATTTACTGCATGTTAAAGAAACACCATATTTTTGTCCTTCCGATAGGATATTGAATTTTTCCTGACGATCCATCATTTCACCTGCATACCATATATTTGCCCAAGATAATTAAAATTTTAACATAAAATACATTTTAATACAATTCACGAAAAATATTTTACTTCACATATCTGTTTACACTTCATGAACTATATGACAATATTTTAACAGAATTGCGACTGTAAACAGATTGATAAAGTAGTTAATTGCTGAATTAGAGGCAATTCATTGTATTGCTGAGCCAATACTGCATTGTTATAATCAAGCTGAATTAAGGATAGGGGTGAGGTTATGAGTGAATTAAAAGTTTTTTCAATCAAGAAGAATATCCATGAAGACAACAAGAGAGTAGCCGACGAGACAAGAACTGTATTGCGTGAGAAAAAGGCATTTATGATCAATGTGATGTCCTCTCCTGGCAGTGGCAAGACCACTACACTGGTGAGTACCATAAAGGCGTTGAAAGACGAGATGAACATCGGCGTCATTGAAGCGGATGTGGATTCAGACGTGGATGCGAGAACAGTGATGGGGGCTGGTGCAAAAGCGGTACAGATGCATACAGGAGGCCTTTGTCATATTGATGCGACAATGGCTCGAGCAGGCGTTGATGAACTTGAGGTTGATGATCTGGATCTGGTCTTTTTAGAGAATATCGGGAATCTGATCTGTCCTGTGGGATATGATACGGGTGCGATGAAAAATATCGGGATTCTGAGTGTGCCAGAAGGCGATGATAAACCACTGAAGTATCCTATGATTTTTGCAAAAGTTGATGCATTGCTGATCAGTAAAATAGACACCATGTCTGTTTTTGATTTTGACATGGAACTTCTGGAAAAACGGGTGCGCAAGCTTAATGAGGATATTGAAATCTTCCCGATTTCAGCAAAAACAGGAGAGGGCATGGATGCCTGGACAAATTGGATTAAAAAGCAGATGGGTAGGAGTAAGTGATGGCGAAAAAGATAGAAAAAACAAACTTCAATAAGTCAAAGAATTTCGATTTTGCATTGACATGGGCAGACGTGGATAACAGAGCTTATCGTCAGGAAATACTGGATTTAGCCAATAAAATCGGTAGAACGAAAGCAGGAACCAGTAGAGAAGCCATTCCATTCGGACCTGAGTACTATGCATTGGCGTCAATCGTATCACCATTTCAGGCTAAAGTGGCACTGCAGGTTCCATTCAGAGAAAAAACCAGTGCAGAAGACATTGCAAAAGCTATAGAAGAACCAATCGACAAAGTCAAGGAAGCGCTTAGCCATCTGGCTTGGGCTGGCGTGACATTCTGGAACACCATAGAGGACGTCGACATGTACTGGCATGATATTTTTGTGCCTGGGCATCTTGAAATGATCAACAACAACAAGGAAGTTGTTAAGAATCATCCAGAAGTTGCAGAGGCATTTTATTACTTCGGCAGTAAAAAAGGGCCAATGGCCGCTGGGATCATGCCCATCGGTGGGGGACCTATGCGTGTTGTTCCTATCGAAAGGTCCATAGATGGAAACTCGAAAAAAGCTTCCTACGAAGAAGTCTCGAAGTATCTTGAAGAAGCCCATAGATTTTCTGTTTCAGATTGTTCCTGCAGAACCTCACGGGAATCCATGAATGAAGGGTGCGGTCATCTGAAAGAAGACATGTGCATTCAGTTGGATCATGCTGCGGAATTTTACATCAAGACAGAACGAGGACGTGAAATCACACGTGAGGAAGCATTCGAGATTATTCGTAAGGCTGAAGACAATGGACTGATGCATTCCATTCCGAATCTGGATTCTCCTGGACATACTCATGCGATCTGTAATTGCTGTGGCTGCGGATGTTATGCCATGAGACTTGCCAATGAATACCTGAATAATGATATTGTCAGATCAAACTACAAGTCTGTTATAGATGAGAGCAAATGCGTCGCTTGCGGCGAATGCGTGGATGTATGTCCGACAAATGCTTTGCGTCTGGGTCAGAAGCTATGCACAAAGTCACCCATTGATGAAATAGTGACTAAAATGACTCCAAGAAACACAGAATGGAAAGAAGATAAATGGAACAGTGATTATAGAATAAACCGCAGAAATACGCTTGATTCAGGAACAGCGCCTTGTATCACAAAGTGCCCAGCACATATTCCTGTACAGGGTTATATCAAGCTTGCTGCTCAAGGAAAGTATGCGGAGGCTCTGGAGCTCATCAAAAAACACAATCCACTACCAGCTGTCTGTGGCCGTGTCTGTCCAAGATTGTGTGAAGAGGACTGTACTCGAGGGGATTTCGACGAAGCAGTGGCTGTGGATGATATCAAAAAATTCATTGCAGAGAAAGACCTTGATGCTTCCACAAGATTTATTCCAAAGAAGAGACATGATTACAGTGACAAGAAAATCGCAATTATCGGTTCAGGTCCTTCCGGTTTAACCTGTGCTTATGATCTTGCTCTTGATGGTTATGACATCACTGTATTTGAAAAGGAGAGTAAGCTTGGCGGTATGCTGACTCTGGGAATTCCTTCCTATCGCCTTGAAAAAGATGTACTAGATGCTGAAATTGATGTTATTCGTGAGATGGGCGTTAAATTTGAAACAGGTGTCGAAATCGGAAAAGACATCAGTATTAATGAACTTAGAAGTAGAGGGTTCAATGCGTTTTATGTTGCCATCGGTGCATCATCAGGTAGAAAGCTGGGTATAGAAGGCGAAGAAGCACCTGAAGTCCTCAGCGGTGTTGATTTCTTAAGACAGACCAACCTGGGAGAAGACTCTGGTGTATTCGGTAAAGTGATTGTCATCGGTGGAGGAAATGTAGCAATAGATGTGGCAAGAAGCTCGGTTAGATCAAGTGGTGTCAATCAGGTGGATCTCTACTGTCTTGAGCAAAGAGAGAATATGCCTGCACACGAAGAAGAAGTTATGGATGCGCTTTCTGAAGAAATCGGAATCAATAATTCCTGGGGACCTGCACGTATTATAAATGAAAACGGTAAGGTTTCAGGCGTTGAATTCAAGCGCTGTATATCAACATTTGATGCCACTGGCAGATTCAATCCTCAATTTGATGAAAATGATCGCATTCTTGTCCCTTGCGACTTTGTCTTATTATCAGTCGGACAGACATTCGCTTACGGGAATCTCTTTGAAGGCGAGAATGTAAGGCTCACCAGTCGAAATACTGTGGAAGTCAATGCAGTCACATTGCAGTCATCGAAATCCGATATTTTTGCGGGCGGTGATGTTGCAACTGGTCCAAAGCTTGCCATTGATGCCATTGCTTCGGGTAAAGAAGCGGCTGTATCAATCCATCGTTTTGTGCAAAATGGACAGTCATTGGTTTTTGGACGTGACACACAATCTTATCTGATGCTCGATAAAACGAACCTTGATGATCGTCTGGATTATGATGGCACAGAACGTCAGAGAACAACACAAGTGGATGGAAAAGTATCAAAGACCACATTCAAGGACTTGAGAGGAATCCTTACGGAGGAACAGATCCAGAAGGAGACCGCAAGATGCCTAGGTTGTGGAGCGACGAAAGTTGATTCATATCTTTGCGTCGGATGTGGTGCTTGTACACTGAAATGTAAATTTGATGCGATCAAACTGGAAAGAGTATATGACGTCATAGGGTATGAACTTGATAAACTGCCAAAAGCGGTAATGAAAAATGCGTTGACTCGTAAAGTTAAAATCACAGTCAATAAAATCAATCCGTTTAGTGAAACAAGATAAAAATGAGGTGCGAAAATGCATGAACTGGGAATCGTCTATGAAGTGATCAAAGTCGTTGATCACTTTGTCCTTGAAAACAGACTTACAAAAGTGGATAAGATTGTTCTGGAAATAGGGCAGCTGTCTCAAGCAATTCCAAGATTTATTGAGGAATGCTATCCGGCAGCAGTTAGTGAAACGAACTATGAAGAAACCAAGCTTGAAATCATCACTCTACCTGCTAATGGGACATGTAATGTCTGTCATGAGCTTTACAATATTGTCGATCATAGAAGAGTCTGTCCGTCCTGTGGATCAGACGATTATCACCTTGTTTCCGGTCAGGAATTCAGTATCAAAGAAATAGTCGCATATTAAGAAGGAGGAAAAATTATGGGGTTTTTGTATGAGGGATTGAATCTGGAAAGTTTCTTGGCTTTGATAGTATTCATTGGTGTGTTTCTACTAATCAATGAAATCGCAAGAAAATCCAAAACTGCTTCGATTATTGTGTTTTGTGTACTACCGATTGTTCTTGCAATTCTGGTGTTTTATGGTCCACTGGGGTCTCCTACGGGAAACACCTGGTTTGGATGGGTGAAGGTGGTTTCCGCTCTGGTGGGTGTTTATGGGTTTATGCTGATCCGATTCACAAAATTGGGTCAAAAGAAATTTGCAGCATTTTTCCCCGTTGCAATCTTATCCATCAATATCGCAGAGGCTGTCTACCGTGAATTACAGGTCTATGCAACCTATAAAACCATAGCTGTAGACGAAGGTGGCATTCTTGTCCTTGGGGGCACCTGGAATATTCTGAACGCTCTTGCTGGAATTCTGACCATTGTAACCTTAACCGGATTTGTTGGTATCAGGGTTTCTAAGGACAAATCAAGAGATATGATCTGGCCTGATATGACCTGGATGTATGTCATCGGTTATACACTATGGAACTTTGCTTATGTCTATAACTGTATTTCAACAAGATCCATGTATGCAGGATTTGGTATTCTGATTGCCGCAATCATCGCTGAATATGCGTTTAAGCGTGGTGCATGGCTACAACATAGAGCACAGATACTGTCACTTTATGCCATGTTCTCCCTGTCAGTGGATTTCCAGAGCGCATCGTACTTTAAAATACTGCCAACTTATACTGAAACAGGTCTGATGGCTTTGAGCGTAGCTTCATTTGTGTTCAATCTAGGTGTCTTCGCCTACATGCTCTACACCATGAAGAAACATAAGATGAATCCGATTATGCAGGAAATCTATGGTCATACAGCTTCGTATAAGAAAACAGTCATCGCTAACAGTTTATAAATTAAAGAAGAGTGGAGAAAAATCATACTCTTCGTAAAAGCATTTATTTGAAAAGTATAGTTTAAACAAAATGAGAAGATGATCTCTGTAGTGCACAGGGTCATCTTCTTTTGAGCTCACTGGTATTTTTAATAATTGCAGCAGTCATAATGCCGGTAATCTTCACTGGGCGTTTTCAGAAGTCTTTGCAGAATCTGAAATTCCTTTGAGTGTCTTGCTGATTGACATAATATTGAATAAGTTGATATCATGAGTTTAGTTAATAATCAGAAAATATGATTGGAGTGATGATATGAGTAGAGAGATGCTGGTTGTTCCGTATAATCAGGTCTGGTCTGTCTTGTACAATACAGAGAAAGAACTGCTAGAAAGTGTTTTCAAAGAACTTATAATAGATATCCAACATTTCGGTTCTACTGCAATAAAAGGAATGAGTGCAAAACCGATTATAGATATTATGATTGTTGTTGAAGATATTGACCAGATTGATAGTTATGATGAACTCATGGAAAGAAAAGGATATAGTACCAGGGGCGAAAATGGAATAGTGGGAAGAAGATATTATGTTAAGCCTGATCCTGATAATTCGGGTAATCATACTCACCACATCCATATTTACCAGAAAGGCAACAGTCACATAACGGATGAATTACTGTTCAGAGACTACCTGAGGGAAGACAGGCAGAGCTTCAAGGAATACGAACAGATCAAGCTTGAAGCTTCTCTTAAATATCGTCATTCACCAAAGGATTATGTTGAGGCCAAAAATGACTGTGTTATGCGCATAATGGATAGGGTCTACAGACATTACAATAAATCAGAAGATATAATAGAGGTAGGATAACAAAGTAGTTATGATGGTAAAACTCTATAACAATCTATAATATTATAGTAACCCAGGTAATGTGGTTGTAAAGTAGTCAGGGATTATAATGCGAGAATAAACCTCAGCGGATACTCAGCATATCTGCAAGAACAGTTACGTATGAGTTCTACCATGCGTCGTATGGGAAGTTAAGCCCTCGATGTATCATATCAAACCAGATTAGCTTAAACGAAATGGACACTTTGAACTGGGAATTAAACAAAGTTTTATAGGGTTTAGTTCACTTCTATAGGGTTTTGGCAACAGTCAACCATTAAACATCCAGAGTAAAATCCGGATTTTCTGAAGTTATGACTCGCGTATTTTGTTGATGAATATGCATGTTAATTTGCATTGATATTCATCAACAAAAGAATTATACTAATAGTAAAGGAGCTGAGGCGAATGCCAAATATTAAACCGATTTCAGATCTTAGAAACTATACAGAGGTTTTGAGTCAGGTTAAAGAAAATAGTCCCGTATATCTTACAAGAAATGGACGAGGTGAATTTGCTATTCTAAGACTTGAAGAATTAGATAAGTTAAAGTCAACAATCAGATTACTAGAAAAGTTAGCAGAAGGAGAAAAGTCAGCAAGTGAAGAAGGCTGGATTTCTGCAGATGACGTGGAAGGGATGCTGGGTTTATAATCATGGTTAAGATAGAGTATTCTCCAGCTGCCAAAAAAGATTTAGAACTTATCCAGAAGCATGTTAAGGATAGTTATGGAGACAAAGTTTCTAAAGAAGTGCTGTATACAATAACAACACAGATTAGAAGATTAGAACTGTTTCCTATGTCAGGTACCTCCCTTTCAGAATCTGTCCATATTAATATGAATTATAGATACTTGTATGTGGGTAAACACTACATTTTCTACCGTGTGGAAAAGAAGAGCATAAAAATCATTAGAATTCTTCATGAGAGACAGGACTTTCTAAGACATCTGTCCATCAATCATGAAATATAGGAGATAAGCAGATGAATATAATTTATGAGTCCCTGATGAACCGTAAATCGGTCAGGGTGTTCGAAGACAGGCCAGTTGAAGAATCAATTAAAGAAGCAGTGCTGAATGCCTCGTTTCAGGCGCCTACAGCTGGAAATCAGATGCTATACAGTATCATAGACGTGACGGATCAGAATCTGAAAAAAGAGCTTTCAGTCACCTGTGACAACCAGCCTTTCATCGCGAAAGCACCTTTGGTTTTCATATTTCTTGCAGACTGTAGACGATGGCTGGATGCCTATAAGAGTGCGGGTCTTAATCCCAGAAAGCCTGGAACAGGGGATCTTCTTCTTGCCATTCAGGATGCCGTGATTGCAGCGCAGAATGCTGTGGTGGCAGCGGAATCTTTCGGGTTAGGATCCTGCTACATCGGTGATATTCTGGAGCATGCAGAGAAGCATAAGGATCTTCTTCATCTGGATGACTATGTAATACCTATCACCATGCTTGTCATGGGGTACCCGACGCAGCAGCAGATAGACAGAAAGAAGCCTGATCGATTCGAGAGACAGTACCTGGTCCATGAAAACCACTATAGAAAGCTCATGCCAGATGAACATAGAGAAATGTTTGAAAAGAGGGCTGCAGATGAGAAGTTCGACTACGATGAATTCATGGATAAATTCTGCAGTCGAAAATACATGTCTTCTTTCTCAATTGAAATGACAAGATCCAGTGAAGTATACATTGAACAGTTCTTAGAGAAGCTTAAAGAGAAACGAGAAGAATGATAAATCTGTATCTTATTTCATTAAATGAAGCATAGAAATAACAGAGATGCAAAAATAGATTGATGTTTTTCGCTTTTATCATTATAATATGTAAAGACTTCTTAACATTTATAGTGGAAAAAATGATTGGGTGAGTATATTGAAGAATAGCATAAAGATTCATAGAAAAGAGTTGGGTCTTAGGCAAGAAGATGTTGCTGAAAAGGTCGGAGTGACAAGGCAGACAATCATAGCCATAGAGAACTGTAAATATAATCCCACTCTTGAACTTGCAATGAAATTATCAAAACTGCTGGATAAGCCGGTGGAAGAAATATTTCATATGGAAGAGTAACAATTTCATCGACCAGATTGACTAGCCAAATAAAAATAGAACTGACACACAACTGTCCTGAAGATTTTCATGAGTCTTCAGGACGATTAATTGGAGGAAACAAATGAAAATATCTAAGAAAGATGCCCTGCAGTGGTTTGAATTTTTCGCCATGCTCCCTGAAGACCAGGAACTGATGATCAGGCAGCAGGAAATTGTTTATGCTACCTTTGCACAGATTGAAGATGCCATAGAGCAGCGTAACGATACATTGATGTCTAAAATTCCAAGTCTGAAGAATTTAGAGAATCGAACATTTTTTGTAGGGAACGAAGATAAATTCCCTCGAGGATGTAAATCCTGTCTTCTAGGCACAGGATTAAGTGCAGTCAGGAAAACAAACAAATGCAACATCGAGTGTAAGTTCTGTTATAACTATGGTGACCTTGACAATATTCCTCCAGTAGGAGAAGGAATGTGGGAAATAGGGGGAACAAAGTTCTATGAGAAGGACATTGATCTGCTTCTATCCACATATAAGAAACCGACGGGAATCTGTTATGTATATCTCGAACCTTTTATGGAAATCGAGAAATATTATCCAATAGTAAAGAAATTCAAGGCAGCTAAAATTTACCAGCATCTTTATACCAATGGTACGTTGGCTACAGAGGAGAATCTGAAAGCTTTAGGAGAAGCAGGCCTTGACGAACTACGGTTTAACCTGGGTGCGGCTAAGTGTTCTGATAAGGTCATCGAAAATATCAGAATCGCGAAGAAGTACATCAAGACTGTAGGAATTGAAACGCCAATGACACCAGAATTCTTCGAGACATTTTTAAAGAAGAAGGAAACTATCCTTGCCACGAAGCTTGATTTCATCAACTGTGCAGAACTGCATCTGAATGAAAACAACATCGATAACTATTACGGAGAGAACATGTATATTGCAAGACATGGCTATATTTCTCCAATCTGGAGCAGGGAACTTACTTTGAAACTCATGAAGATCGCTGATGAAGAAAAGTGGGATATTGCAGTACATGACTGCTCGAACCACACAAAATTTGCGCGGGATCTTCATGCAAGCAGTAAAGAAGGAAAATGGTTCGGTGCAAGCAGTTATGGAAATGAGTTCCAAAGAACTCCATTTGAAGCATTCCTGCCTATACTAAGAGATGAGCGTTTCCAGTTTCTCGTTGAAGAAGAGCTGCCTGCAGGTTATAAAGCAGGAGAACTGTTTTTTTAAAGTAATATTATGTCAGTAATAGAAATAGAAATAGCATCTAAAGAAGAAATGACTAAGGTGGAATAGTCCAGCATCAGTTATTTAGAAATAGGTTCAAAAACATCTGCGCATCATTGTGCAGGTGTTTTTGATTTCATTCACATGATCTTATTTTCATCTCATTATTCTGGAAAGACAGGGGTGTCTATTTTCAATTGCTTCGTCCTTTGTATTCACGGCTGTTACGGCTATCATTCTATTGAAAAATAAACTAAAGGAAATCATCAAGGTTATTCAATTACACGGGTATATCGGTTGTATGTTATAGTAAAAGAACAAGAGATGAATTGAAAGAGGTGCTATAAATGACCAAAGAAAAATCAAATGCAGAACGGTTTGTTTCCGCATATAATCAGCTTGATGAGTATATGAAACAAAATCTTGGAAATGACACCCGAAATACCACCTATTATCATCGCGTCATTGGTATGGCTGCCAAGGACACAACGTTCAGGAAGTATAAGGAACTTCTTCATTCCTTTGGAGAGCTGAGAAACGCCATTGTCCATGATTTCGGAAGAAACGGTATGGAAATCATCGCGGAGCCTCATCTGGAACAGGTGAAAATCTATGAGAAAATCCTCATAGAAGCAATGAATCCACCTAAGGCACTCGCTAAAGTGGCAGTGAAGTTAGAGGATCTTTATACACTGGAACCAGATTATAACGTTCTGAAAGCAATACAGATCATGGCGAAAGAAAATTATAACTATGCACCGGTGATTGACAATAATCAACTGGTTGGGGTTTTCAGCGAGGAAAGTATATTTGACTATCTCAAGGACCATGGATCGGTGGATCTGACCAAGGGACTGAAAATAAAAGATATTGTGCAATATACCAAGCTTGAAGCGCATCGCAGTGAAGTTTTCCAGTTTGCAACAAAGTATGAGACCGTGGCAGACCTCGAAGAAAGACTAAGAAAAGTCAATGACCTTGACCGTAACAAGAGGCTGGAAGTGGTCTTCATTACAGATAAAGGAAAGGCTGATGAGAAGCTTCTGGGTATGGTGACCATCTGGGATCTGGCAAGAGA
The DNA here is from genome assembly GCA_964643785.1 of uncultured Proteiniclasticum sp. Taxonomy (GTDB): domain Bacteria; phylum Bacillota; class Clostridia; order Clostridiales; family Clostridiaceae; genus Proteiniclasticum. Next base: position 47,680 of record CAZXUT010000010.1, on the reverse strand, counting down.
GATGGTATAGACGAAAAGAAAGAAAAAAATATAATATGAACAGGATAGCAGGCGCTGCAACCGTAGAAAAGGTTGTTGCGCCTGTTTCATTTTAGTTGTAACCTGTTGTATGGAAAAAATGAAATGGCATGAGATAAGCGAAATGTCATAAGAAAAATAAAATGTTAGTGCAGTAATTTTTTGTTGTCGACTTTAAGGAAGTGAGGTATGAAAAACAACATACCAATAGTTAATCTGACAGGGCTTTTAATTTCCACGGGTAAAATAAAGTGGATGTATAGTCTGTATTGGCGAAAACCACTGACTGATTTTGAAGAATATTTATACAAATTTACAGACTAATATGCAGAAAACTATTGCATCGATTAGCAGTATGTGTTATTTTAAAGGTCGTCACAAAAATGGAGGTTATCATAATATGATTAATAAGTTGAAGTTTATTTTTTTATCGGTATTTGGATTTATATTTTTTCTGATGCCTTTCTCGATTAATGGAGAAAGTAAAATCGCCATATCTCACATAGTGACTTTTGTCACAGAGAATATGTTTGATGCATTTATCAGTTTCACGCTTGTCGTTGCCTGGATCGTGCTCATTGCAACGATTCTTTTCAGTTTTTATACCTCAAAAAGCGAGTTTCTGAATTCCGTATTCAAGGCATCGCTTCTGAATGTTGTATTACGAGTCATAGGTTCATTTCTATATCTTATGGTAGTGAACAACTGGTTTGCTGACTTCGGGTTTGCGGGCATGATTCTGGATGAAAACACTGGTGGTCTCATGGCAGGCGGAAGTGGCCTGTTAACCACACTCTACATCACATTCTTTGTGGGTATTCTTGCACTACCCTTACTGACTCATTTTGGTATTGTGGAATTTATAGGAATTATTTTGGGACCTGCAGTTGTGAAGCTCTTCAGAGTCCCAGGATATTCTACAATTGATGCCATTGCATCCTTTGTAGGAGATGGAACCATCGGTATTGTAGTGACGGATAACCAGTATCAGAGAGGATACTACAATAAAAGAGAAGCCTATATCATCGCAACTTCCTTTTCTATAGTCGGTATTGCATTTGCTTCAGCAGTTGCAGAAGAACTTGGTTTCGGAGGGATATTTCCGATATTTTACGGATCTATCGCGCTGATCACTGTGATTCTGGCGCTCATCACATCCAGAATGCCGCTGAAGAAGTTTACACCAACTTACTATGAAGGAGTAACACCAGTTTCAGTAGAAATTCCTGAAGACAAAACCGTCGTACAGCATGCATATGATTCTGCCTTGGAGCAGGCTGGATATGCAAATATTCTTGATGTCACTATTGAGTCCTTCAAAAATATAATCAATATTTATGTCGGATTTTTACCTGTGATTATGGCTGTCGGAACTGTCTCACTGATCGTAGCAGAATATACACCGTTTTTCAGCATAATCAGTGCACCTCTTGTATTTCTTTATACTTTCATAGGGTATAGCCCTGAAGTAGCTGCATCTATGGCACCAGCATCGCTTGCAGGATTTGCTGATATGTATCTACCAGCACTGTTTATCAGTGGCTCAGCTTCAGAAGCTTCCAGATTCTTTATCGGTGTATTGGCGTTTACCCAGCTTGTATTTATGTCTGAAACAGGCATGATTCTGGTAAAAACTAAAATCGGATTGAACTTTCTGGATGTCATTAAAGTATTTCTATTCAGAACGCTTCTGTCCATACCGCTACTGATTATAATAACAAATGTACTGGCAGCATTTGGAGTTTTATCATTTTAAAATTTCTGATTACATTTTCTTCTGTACTGTTGTGTGAGGCAAAGAAGAATCATGATGTCATACAATAGATATAAGTGTTGGGAATGAATGAGATTTAATAATTTTAGGACCTTCATCAAATAGTGATGGAGGTCTTTTTGACTGAAATTTCCCTTCAAAAGATGGACAGCAGAACATTTACATGTTGTAGAAAATAATTGGACGTAAAGTGAAATAGAAGATATAATTCCATATGTTAACTCTTTACTAATAAATGCAAATTATAAAATGATGAAATATAGATTAAATTGTTGAAGTGCGGAGGTGATTGAAATGAGAGAAATAGATCTTATGGCTGTAGCAGCGTTAAAGGATGAGCGTGAATTATCCGCTTTCATCGAAAGGCATGAATTTTTCATTTTGAAAACTGCTTCGAAGATATCCAGACATTATGTATCAAAAAGTGATGACGAATGGTCTGTGGCAATGACCGCTTTTTCTGATGCAGTAGAAAAATACGACTATGAGAAAGGCAGCTTCATTGCTTTTTCAGAAAAAATTATCCATCAGAGGCTAGTGGATCATTACAGAATCAGAGGCAGACATAGTGTGGAAATACCAGTTGATTTCATAGAAGAGGAAGCCATCATTGAAAACAATGATACTGGTCTGAAACTTGAAATTGAAGCTGTATCACTGGTTCTGATGAAGTATGGTTTCAGCTTCATGGATCTGGTAGACTGTTCTCCGAAGGCGGGCAAAACGAAAAAAGCTTGTGCTCAGGCTACGAAATATATGGTAAGGAATCCGATTCTGATAGATGAGATGAGGTCCTCAAAACAATTGCCTTTAAAAATTATAGAAAAAAATGCTGGGGTACCCCGAAAAATTCTGGAACGCCATCGTAAATACTTAATAGCAGCAATAGAGATAATTTCTGGTGATTATCCTTATCTCTCAGATTACTTAAGTTATATCAAAGAGGAGATTAAATTATGAAAGCGACTGTAGTGCAGATCGATGGTAAATATGCTGTTTTACTACAAGAAGACGGATCATTCATGAAGATGAAAATCATGAATCTTAAAATTGGAGATGTGGTGAATAAGAAAGACAAGAATGTGTTAAATATGAAAAAATTCGGTTCTATGATTGCGGCGGCTCTTTTTGCTGTTCTAATAGGAGGCGGATTGTATACCTATGGAGCGCCTTTCTACAATGTGAGTCTTGATGTTAATCCTGGAATTATGATGGAAGTCAATATGTTCAATCGGGTCATCAGTCTGGAAGCTGTCAATGTTGACGCAGAAGAAGTTCTAAACGGACTTGAACTGGAAAACAAAGATATAGAGGATGCCATGTCACAGGCTGTTGAGCGTATATCAGAATTAGGTTATTTTGATGAAAAAGGCGGTAACATTCTGATCTCAACAACGGCTAAAATTGAGAAGAATGCAATTCAGGTAGCTGAAAAGCTGGAAACCAAAGTGAAAGAAGAAATTGCAGAAAATGAGATGGATGTTGAAGTGAGTTCCAAAGTCATTGGCTATGAAATGGTTGAGGCTGCAAGAAAGATTGAAGGGATGACACCGGGTAAGTATAACCTCATCGTAAACTTACTAAAAGTAGCGCCTGAAGAAGCAGCAGAGTACAAAGAAACATCTATCAAAAATATCATGATGATGTTTACAGAATCCAAGAAAAATGACAAGAAGAGAATATCCGAAGAGGCTTCTGACAATGCACAGAATCAGGAAGTGAACGAGAAATCACCTGAAAGTTTAGATTTCAAGGGAAAAGACAGATCTGAATTACCGGTGCAAGCTGATCTTAAAGAGAATAACGCACCAATTGAGATACCTGCATCCGATAGAAATGCAGATCATGCGAATTCAGTGGAGAGCAATCCAGATAAGACGCCAGAAGACAATGTGAATATGGATAAGTCAGCAAATGAGAAGAAAATAGAGGCATCTGAAAAACCAGGAAATACTGACAAACCTGAAGCTCCTGGAAAAGATGCAGGGAAAGAAAAACCTGAGATTCCTTCAGATTCAGACACAGAGGAAGATAAAGAAGAAACTGAAGAAACTGAATCGAAGGATCAGGAAGGTCAGGAGAACAGGAAGCCTGAGACACCTAAAGGACAAAGACCATAACATAATATATTGATGAGATTTCATTACCAACTTGTGAAGGTAAATAAGACTGTTTGTTATTAGGACGCCTTATTGAGAGAAGATGGATCAGTACAAGAGATAGATTAAGATGCCAATACAAAATAACACCCCTAAAATAATTGCGTATCTTGTACTCATACACTTATAATAAGCGTCTGATTGAATAAACGGTCACAAGAGTCATCTGGAGAAGGTTGTTACAAGAAATAAGAACGAACTCCTGATGATGGTGCCGGAAGAAGTATAATGACATATCTCATTTTTATTACTCCCTTAAAAGTTACATCAGTATCATTAAGCTGATGTTACTTTTAAGGGAGATATCATTTCAGGAGAAAATCAGATCGGAAATCAAGAGATCTGTACAAATGAAAAGGAGTAGGCCAATCTTAAGAAGTGAAGAACCTCCTTCGTATAAGTAAAGGATTTCAGATAACTTTTAATAAACTGGTCCTACTGGTTCTTCGGGATATTATATTTAAGGCTATCATGATATTTTTCTGTAAGTAAAAGCACCCGAGATTGAATTATAAGGGTGTTTTTTTGTTGCACAAGATCTGACAGGAAAAATGCCGTGGAAATCCTGACAGACAGTATGAGTAAGTACGGGAAAGAAATGGTCATCATGGAAGACAGAAATGAGGAGAGCGAGGCTGTGATGAAAAAGCGTTAGAGTGTATATTTATTGTATCCGTCTATAAATTATCTTATTGACAAAGAACAAGAATAAACATATTATTTAGTTAGGTAAACTAATTATAATAAAAGCTGGAGGCTAAAATGGATCAGAATATTATAAAGAGCGCAGATATCATTGGTATGTTCTGTCGCCTTAAAATGAACATAAAACATGATATGCCCGTACGCTCCAGTGAAATGGGTGTACTTATCTATATACAGAAGGAGCAGGGAGAAGTGACACCTTCCATGATCAGTGATTTCTTCAAAATAGCGAAGCCATCGGTGACTTCAATGGTAAGCTCTCTTGTGAAAAAGGGATACCTGGACAAAATAATGTCTGATACCGACAAAAGAAGTTATGCGTTGAGGATGACCAGGAAGGGAAATGAACTTCTGGACTCCACTTTCAGCGAATATTACAGAACAATCAATGAACTCAGTGAGAGAATGGGAAAAAAGGCATTTGATCAGTTCATCAGATTGATGCAGATGGCCAATGACATAATGGAGGAGACGAAATAGATGAAAATACTTGTTACCGGAGCTTCCGGAAATGTGGGTGGTTATGTAGTCAATGAACTGGTGAAGATGGGAGAAGAAGTAGTAGCAGCTGGCACCGACAAAATGAAGCTTGAAGAAATATTTGGACAGGATATCGCTACAGCGGTTCTGGACTTTACCAGGCAGGAAACTTATAGTGATGCACTACAGGGTGTAGATAGACTATTTCTGATGAGACCACCTCATCTCGGGAAACCCGAAGACCTCTATCCTTTCATAGATTATCTGAAGACCTGTGATATCAGATTGATTTCTTTTCTTTCTCTGATGGGTGCTGAGAAAAATACGATTCCACCCCATCATAAAATCGAGAAGCATATTGAGCATTCAGGAATTCCTTATGCCCATATACGACCTGGTTTCTTCATGCAGAACCTTTCTGGTATACATTCGGTGGAAATCAGAGAGCATGATGAAATACTTGTTCCTGCGGGAAACAGTCGGACCAGTTTCATCGATGCAAGAGACATCGGATTATCTGTCGCGACGGTACTACATGAACCCGATAAATACAAGAATACCGCCCATACCATAACCGGACCTGAATCACTGAGCTACTTTCAGATTGCTGAAATACTGAGCCAGATTACAGGAAGAAAGATTAAATACAATAAACCAGGATTTCTTAAGTACCGAAATCACTATATCAAGAAAAGGGGACTAGATAAAAGCTATGTCAATGTCACTCTGGCGCTTTATTTCATGACCAGATTAGGAACAGCCGAAAAGATCACAAAGGAATTTATTGAAATTACAGGAAAGAAGCCACGAACATTCAGAGAATTTGCTGAAAATCATATTGAATGTTTCAGCTGACCTTCTGAACACCTTATAGAATTATCATAATGTCAATAAAAACGCTGATTAATGGGAATTAATCAGCGTTTTTATGCATACTAGATTAAATTATCATATTTAATACAAATTAATCATGAATTCATTGAATTACAATGTTCGAAATAATATAATTGTCCTAAGTATAAAACAGTGATATATTTAGTATTGCTATTATTTTAATAATTGGAATGCCTATATATCATCATAAAAAGTAATTCCAATTGCACCCAGAGGGGGGAGAAAAGATGTTTAAATATGATCTGATTGTTATCGGAACAGGTTCTGGAGGCTCTACAGCCGCATATCACTGTCGTGAAGAAGGGATGACTGTTGCAATCATCGATAAGATGCCTTTTGGAGGCACCTGTGCTTTAAGGGGATGTGATCCGAAAAAGGTTCTAGTCGGTGCTGCTGAGGTGATGGATAGGATTGAAAGAATAAAGGGATTAGGTATTGACGAAGGCAGTAGAATCAACTGGGAAGATCTTATGGCGTTCAAGCATACCTTTGTAGAAAAAGTTCCAGAGAGCCGCGAAGCGGATTATATTTCTGCGGACATTGATACGTATCATGGCACAGCATCTTTTATCAGTGAAAATAAAATCCAGGTGAATGATCTTACATTGACCTTTGACCGTCTACTCATCGCCACCGGCGCCAAGCCTGCACCTCTTGATCTCAAGGGTGAAGAGCATGTGTTAATAAGCGATGATTTTCTTGAACTGGAGCATTTACCAAAGAAACTGGTATTTATCGGAGGTGGATTCATTTCCTTTGAATTCGCTCATATAGCTGCCCATGCAGGTTCAGAAGTCCATATACTTCAGAGAAGCGATAAGGCACTGAAACACTTCGATCAGGACCTGGTGAAGCAGCTGATCAGACGCAGCGAAGAAATCGGAATAAAGATTCATCTCAGCACTACACCTTTCCTGATAGAGAAAGTAGAGGATCAGTATATAGTTCATGCAGAGGAAAACGGAGAAAATATAAAAATTCAGTGCGACAGTGTCTTCCATGGAGCAGGAAGAATTCCTGATGTAGAGGATCTTCTCCTTGAAAAAGGAAATGTCGCAGCGGATCAGCGTGGAATTACGGTGAATGAATATCTTCAGAGTGTCAGCAATAGTAAAGTCTATTCAGTCGGAGATGCGGCAGGAACCAGAGGGCTTCCACTGACACCAGTGGCGGGGAAAGAATCAAAAGTAGCGGCTGAAAACATCTATTTGGGAAATAATATCAAGGTGCGCTATGGATTGACACCTTCCATTGTATTCACAGAGCCAAAACTGGCCATCATCGGATTGACCGAGGAGAAAGCCATTGAAAAAGGATATGATGTCACTGTGAACCTTATGGATATGAAGGGCTGGTATACTTATAAAAGGACCAATGAAGCTTATGCCATGATGAAAACCATAGTCAACAAGAAAACAGGTAAGCTAATAGGCGTACATATTCTGGGCAGCAATGCGGAAGAGCTGATCAACTATTTCGCTTTCATCATGAAATTTGATTTACCTTACGATGATGTGAAGGATATGATCTTCGCTTATCCAACCTCAGCATCGGATCTAGGCTATCTGCTCTAGGTGGAGAAGAGGAACAGGAAAGGGAGTAATAACATCCCCTGAAAGCTTTACTATGTAGAATGGAACCACATTAATGAACTCCGGAATCTGTCTTTAAAGAGGATTACGGAGTTCACTTTCAGTTCATAGAGCAAACCTATACTGCTTTTATCATACATAACAGGAGGAAATTGAAATTGGATAAGAGAAAAAAGAGTAAAAATAAAAAGTGGGTCTTCGCTTTAGTAGGTGCTTCAATAGTTGTTTTCGTCGGAAGCAGAATTCTATCAGAAAAACCCATGACCTATGAGACTGTAGAGGCCAAAACTGGAGATGTCATCACCTGGTATTCCTTTGCAGGAAATATTGAAGCGAATAATCGGGAAATCATACTTTCAGATAGCCCTTTCACTGTCGGTGAAATTTTTGTGACCGAAGAAGAAATGGTTGAAGCTGGTACAGTTCTACTTGAATCAGGCGGAGGAGACGATCCGGAAGCTGGGATAGAGGGAGAAGTTGCTGAAATATTTGTCAAAGAAAATGAGACCGTATCACCTGGAACGAAACTGATGTCCATCGTGGACTATAAAGACCTTGAAGTCAGTGTGAAGGTGGACGAATTTGAACTGGATGCAGTCACAGTAGGGAAAGAAGTAACTGTTCGAATCAATGCACTGGACAAGGAGTTTGGCGGAACAGTTTTAAGCCTGTCAAAAGAAGGAACTGTTCTAAATGGTGTAACCTACTTCATGGCTGTAGTTCAGCTTGATTTTGATGAATCTCTTAAAGTAGGAATGTCAGCAGAAGTGACCTTGCTGAAAGATGAAGCCAAAGGAGCTGTGACACTTCCAATGTCCGCTATTCAGTTTAATGACGATAACACGCCTTATGTACTGAAAATGGGTTCTGAAGGCAAAGCCGTAAAGAGTCCGATCACCACAGGAATCCATGATGGAACACTTGTTGAAATAACGGAAGGCGTCGATTCTGGTGAAAGTATACTTCTAGGTGAAATCGTAGAAGCTGGCGGATTCGGATTCGGTGGAGGCATGGGACGAGATCTTCCCGGTGGTGAAGAATGATGAAGAAAATACTAGACATGAAAGATCTATCGAAATCCTACTGGATGGGCATGGATGAATTTGAAGTGCTTCATCATGTGGATCTTCAGGTAGAAGAAGGTGAATTTATTTCTATCCTAGGACCTTCCGGTTCAGGAAAAACGACACTGATGAATATCATCGGATGTCTTGATGTTCCGTCTTCAGGTGAATACCATCTTGCAGGAAGCAATACGCTTCTACAGAATGAAAATGAACTTTCAAGAATCAGGAACAAGGAAATCGGATTCGTGTTTCAGAATTTTCAGCTCCTTCCTAGAATGACAGCTCTTCAGAATGTGGAGCTTCCACTGATCTATGCCAGAGTTTCTTTAGCAGAGAGAAAAAAGAGAGCAGAAGAGATTCTTATTAAAGTGGGACTTGGAGACAAACTGACAAGTCTTCCCAGCCAGCTCTCAGGCGGTCAGCAGCAGAGAGTGGCCATCGCACGAGCCCTTGTTACACAGCCATCAATTCTTCTGGCAGACGAGCCTACAGGAGCCTTGGACCAGAAGACTGGTGCCCAGATCATGGACTTCTTTGAAGAACTCCATCGTGAAGGCGCCACCATCGTCATGATCACGCATGACGTTCAGATTGCTAAGCATGCCAAAAGAGTCGTGAATATATTAGACGGCTATCTGACAGAAGGGAGTGTGCTATAATGTTTTTTGAAAGTATAAGAATGTCCTGGGAAAATATCATCACAAACAAGCTCAGGTCATTTCTGACCATGCTCGGTATTGTCATCGGTGTAGCCGCCATCATAGCACTGATTACCATCGTTCAAGGAGCGACAAGCAGCATCACCGATCAGGTGACCAGTCTTGGCGCGAATAAAGTGACAATCAATGTTTCAGGTACCGCCGTGAAACAAGGGCTTAATGATGAAGATGTAAGAAGTATTGAGTCCCTGGAAAATATTTCAGGCGTATCTCCCACCGTAGCCAGGAAAATGGGTGTCGCTTCAGGAAGCGCAGTGGTGGAAGACGTCACCGTGCAAGGAAACAATGAGGAGTACTTCAGAAACAACGAAGATCTTCTATTATCAGGCAGAGAAATCAATACGCTGGACCTTGAAAACAGAAGCCAGGTGGCGGTGATCGGGTCTGATCTGGTGGATGGACTGTTTTACGGAACGGACCCCATGGGAAAAGAAATACTCCTGGAGGGAATAACCTATTCGGTCATTGGTATCCTTGCACCCTCTGATGATTTTGGAAGCAGCAGCACAGACAGTACTGTGATCATTCCTTACACGACAGCTATGCGTTCCATGGGCATCAGCGAAATCAGAAGTCTGGACGCTTTTCTCATTGACACAACCATAGCAGATGCCACAGTGATGGAAATCGAAAGTGTTCTAGATGCATCTTTCAATTATAAAGAGAACGCATTTGTAGTCTTCAACATGGGTGATATGATCAGTTCATTTGAAACCATCACCACCATGATGACACTTCTTCTTGCAGGTATTGCAGCCATATCCTTGGTTGTGGGTGGAATCGGCATCATGAACATGATGCTCGTATCCGTGACTGAGCGAAGAACCGAAATCGGGCTCAGAAAAGCCCTTGGTGCAACGCCAGGAACCATTCAGGCGCAGTTCATCATTGAATCCATATTCCTGTCCCTCATTGGAGGTGCCACGGGTCTACTGGTAGGTGTACTGATTGCCTTGCTCACATCCAGCTTCATAGGCACAGAATTCTCCATTGCACCTTCTACAATCTACATCGCCATCGGATTCTCTGCAGCGGTTGGTATACTCTTCGGATTCATGCCAGCGAGAAAAGCAAGCAGACTTAATCCTATTGATGCGCTGAGAAGTCTCTAAGAATAGAAAAGGAAAGTTTGGTGAAACAGATGGTCAAAATATTAGTCACTGAAGATAATGAGAATATCAGAAAACTCATCGTGACCTACCTTGTGGAAGCCGGCTATGAAGCCTTCATCGCTTCCAACGGCATGGAAGCGCTGGAGATCATGGAAAAAGAATCCGTCGATCTTCTTATAGCGGATATCATGATGCCGGAAATGGATGGACATGAACTGGTGAAAAGCCTTCGGGAAGCGAATTATCTTCTTCCTGTTCTCATGATCACAGCCAAAGACGGTTTTGAGGACATGAAAGAGGGGTTTGTCTCTGGGATTGACGATTATATGGTGAAGCCTGTGGACATGGATGAAGTGCTTTTACGAGTAGGTGCTCTTCTTCGGCGGGCTCGAATTTCCGCGGATAAACGGATCACCATAGGTGTGGTTACTGCTGATAGTGAAACATTAACGGTGTCAGGATATGGAAAGTCAGTTCTTCTGCCCAATAAGGAATTTCAGCTTCTTTTTAAACTGATGAGCTATCCGGATAAGATTTTTACAAGGCAGGACCTGATGGAAAAGATCTGGGGTATGGATAATGAGACGGAAGAGAGAACGGTGGATGTTCATATCAAAAGACTGAGAGAAAAATTCGAAAATCTTCCGGATTTCAGCATTGTGACGGTCAGGGGTCTAGGGTATAAGCTGGTGAAAAACATATGAGGAAAAGATTCAGATTCAAATCAATCTACACTAAATTCACACTACTGTTTCTGGTGATCTGGTGGTTCATGAATATGATCACCTTTACGGTGACAGCGCTTTTCATGAGAAGCTCCACCTTCAATGATCTGACCAAGGTTCATCTCAGCCAGTTTGAAGAATTCAGAGTACTAAGGACAAGAATGAGTGTGACCTTCCTTTTCAGTCTGATTATTGGTTCACTGATCATACTGATGGCAGTGAAGAGCATCGTGAAACCCATCAAGAAGCTCTCAGAAGCATCCAAAGAGGTGGCTTCAGGAAACTTCGACATCCAGATGAAAGTCGAAAGTCAGGATGAGCTGGGAAGACTCACGGAAGATTTCAATCTGATGGTGACGGAGCTTAATAATCTGGATCAGATGAGAAATGAATTCGTCTCCAATGTGTCCCATGAGTTCAAAACACCGATCACCTCCATCAAGGGGTACGCAAAGCTTCTGAAGAAGAAGTCCCTTGATCCCGACGTGCACGATGAGTATGCGGATATTATTATTACGGAGAGCGAAAGGCTTTCACTGCTTTCATCAAACCTTCTCAAGTTATCGACACTTGATTCCAGAGCCATACAGACCCATTGGACGCGTTTTTCGCTGGATGAGGAAATAAGAAAAGTGATTCTGATTCTGGAACCGCAGTGGTCGAGAAAAGAGATAGAACTGGATGTGGAACTGGAAGACCTTACAATAGAAGGAGATCGGCAGCTGCTTTATGAAGTATGGATGAATCTGATCCAGAATGCACTGAAGTTCTCAGATGAGAAAGAAATGGTCTCTATAAAGCTTGAAAAAATCGGACATAAAATATACTTCAGGACAATAAACAGTGGGACGAATCTTGGCATGGAAAAACCGGACAGAGTTTTTGAAAGGTTCTATAAAGGAGATTCATCGCGTTCCACTGAAGGAAGCGGTCTTGGACTTGCCATTGCAAAAAAGATCATAGATGCCCATGGTGGAATCATTAAAGTGGACAGCAGTGAAGAGAAAATCACTTTCACTGTAGAACTGGATGAAGATCATCAGCAGAAATAGGGAAGAGAATACCTGATAGAAAGAATGGGTGAGTTCACTTAAAAGATAACCTTTGAAGAAATACTTCAGAATCCCGATGATAGAGAAACTCTGGAATTGACGATGACGTATTTTCCAGAGTTTTTTATATGGGTAGAGATATAAAGGAAATAAATAGGATAACAATCTGTCAGAATTGAGAATAATTTAGAAATCAGCACATGAATCAGATACTTCGTCAGATATTTTGATTCTCCATAAACAACGGGATATAATGTGAATAATAGGAAAGAGAGCATTATGTAAGCGGATAACAATTAGTCGAAGGGAGGAATAAGAATGGCAAAGGTTACAGGTGTCGGTGGTCTGTTTCTTGATTTCAAAGGGGAAAAGGAAGAGCTTCACAGATTCTATAAGGAGTATCTAGGGCTTGATATGTCCGAATACGGATCTGGCTTTATAGAAGGAGAGCAGATGATGCTGCTGTCTTTTAAGCGGGAAGATGAAAATGGTCCGCTGATTAATTTCAGGGTGGATGATCTGGATGAAATAATAAAAACGCTAAGAGAGAGTGGTCTTACCACTGATGAAATAGCAGATTATGATTATGGGAAGTTTGCACATTTCATTGATCCATTTGGCAACAATATCGAACTGTGGGAACCAAACGCTGAGAATTACAAAAAGATGGTTCGAAAAGAGATTGAAAAATACTTGAATGAATTGTAGTTGATAAAGATTGAGTATGCTGTTTCCTGATTCTGGAAGAATGTAAAAAATTAAAAAATCATTCCTGAGGTCAGTCAAGAATGATGCGAGGAGGATTGTCATGTCGAAGAAAATAAGGAGCAGAAAGAAGAAGTATGATGAAGATATAGATCTTCATAGTGATGAAACCTTCTTTTTCATCGCAGGGCACACATCCTCAGGATTTCCCTACGGCGTAACATGGGAGCAATTAATTGAAGAAGATTTCATTAAGAATTGCGAGCAGCTTCGTAATATGAAAAATCAGGAAGAACTGGATGATGAGATTCCTTTCTGATGAATGCAGGCAAGAAGTGTTATCGCACCGAAAAATGAGAAAGCAATCCTTAGCTAAGATGAGCCCGATATATTTGCCTAAAAGATACTGACAAGGTAAAGGATACTGAAACTCAAAAATATAAACTCTACTGGAAGATGTAATTTGTACATGGAGGAAGTTGTATATGAACAAGAATTCAATCTATACGGAAGAATTTGACTCACTGGGAGAGAACCATTGGGAAGGGGGAGCTCGATCAAGAAGACTGCCAAGAGGAGAAGACCTGGGTGCGAGTCTTTATGTTTTGGTGCCTGGCGCAACCACAGGGTATTATCATTTCCATCACGGAATTGAGGAAATGCTGATCCTCATCGAAGGACGACCAAAGCTGAGAACCCCGGAGGGGGAAAGAATCCTTGAACCTGGTGAAGTTGTTCACTTCAGAAAAGGTCCTGATGGAGCACATCAGATCATAAATGATACAGAGGAGACGGTGCGACTAGTCATGGTGAGTAATCAGGCATCCCCTGATGCGGTGGAATATCCTGACCAGAAAATGCTCTCAGTCATGGCAAAAACAAATTCACAGCTTGGTGAACCTCTATGGGATATCAGAAGAATCGATGACAATAAAAGTGAATAATAATAAGCTGAGTTATGTTTTTTAGCATTACTCAGCTTTTGTCTTTATTCTAATCGGTCAACCTGTTTCTGAAACGCCATAAGATGACTGTCTGAGCCTCTTTTCAGTGCCTCGAAGACATTGTAGATATTCTCAGGTAAATCATAACTCATGAACTTCTCATACATGGCAATATTATCTATTTCAGCCTGTACTCCAGTCTTAGCAGCTTCAAGAAGATCTAGAGGAATGATCAGATGATCCTTCGAGGTATCGTCCGGAAATAGAAGGTCATAGGCAGCATACACTTCTTCAAGATAGGCAAGATGGGTTTCTTCTGATCGGACAATAGTAGCGTACGGTCTCTGGGAACCGAATTTGTCGATAATCGCCAGATATTCTCCACGAGCCAGGTATTCATCCTGAACTGCATACATCAGCATGTCGCTGATGGTTAGATCCGTGTCAGATAGTGCTCCGATGGCTCCATAACCTTCAAGAGAAAGCACCTCATCACTTGAAAGCAGAGGGTCCGGATTCATATCCACGTTATGGTCCACTTCTGGAGTCACTGCTTCCTCAGATGATACGGTAATTTCTTGTGTAGGCTCTGGTGCTGATACTTCTTCTTCTACTTTGTTAAGATCTGCTTCACCGGCACATCCGGTAGATAGCAATAGCATCAATACGGACAGGACGACAAATACTATTAATAAGATGTTATGTTTCTTTAAACTTAATCCTGTTTCCTTCATTTTCATATCAATCTCTCCTTCATTTGCTTTAAGATGAGTATAGAAGGTTTTTATGTCGAAACGGTGTTATTCGTAGGACTAAAGTATGTTATGCTCTCGTCTTATAAGCAGTTAAGCTGCTGAACATGGAAAGTTGAAAGGAGCCACGATGAAAGAAATATTTATTGGAAGTTCAGACTATATAATAAGAATGCTTCTGGTCGGAGTACTGTCCTATTTCCTACTGATTCTTATCATTAGAATTACAGGAAAAAGAACCTTGTCCAAAATGAATGCTTTTGACCTTATAATTACTGTCGCCCTTGGTTCAAGCTTTGCCACTGTGATTCTTGATACATCCATCGCCCTGATGGAAGGTATGGCTGCATTAGGTCTTCTTGTTTTACTACAGTATGTCCTCACTTTTACATCTGTCAGATCTAAGGCTGTCAGGAAACTGATTAAATCAGATCCGACGCTTCTCTATTATCATGGTCTGTTTATAGAAAAGAACATGATGAATGAACGGATTTCAAAAGATGAGATCGATCAGCATGTCAGAAATAGTGGCTACAGCAGTTATCAGCAGATTACAGCTATCGTGCTGGAGTCTGACGGGTCTCTTTCTGTAATGGAATCAGATGGAGATCTGCTTCCGAAACAGTAGTTTCAGCTTCCTTACGTAAAAGTCATTGATATCATAATTCAAAAAAACAGATAGATATAGATATATTCAGGAAAGATTAAAACTCACAAAGCAATTCAACCAGTTTCGCATTTCTTCATTTCTTGCAATAAATATCTGTGCGCTTAATTCAGGTCGATTTTACAATGAACTTGAGTAATGATTCAACCTCGAAGAGTCAAATGAATAAATATACTGATTCTCAAGCTTTACTTGATTTTTTGTGGGGTCAAGAATGCTTCTTCTGGATTGTAATATGAATCTGAAATTGAGCATAATAAAAACACTGCTATGTATGGTCTTCGTGGTTTTGACATTGTCTGCCGGACTATGGCTCACTGTAAAGATTTTTCTCATACCGCTCTACACCGTGAGGCTGAAGCTGTCAGGTGGCAAGAGCCTCTTCTATCTTGGTATCCTTAAAATTGAATCCCTTTCAGTTTTTTAGAAGTAAAGTAGTGTTTTTTGTTTTAAGCTCATTCGAAACAGTGTAACTTAAATCAGTTATACTTTTTAATCATCGCTTTTTGATGAGTATGGTTAAGATCATGAGGTATCTTTCAAGGGTTAATTCCGATTTCTGACTTGAGTAGATTCTGTATTCTAAAAAAGTACAAATTGAAAACGAACTAACAGAATCTTAAAACTACAGTGGAATGAACCATGGTATTATTAATATAATTATGATTAAACATCTAGACAAAGACTGTGGTAGTCAGCTTAATGTGGAACTGAATCATAGTGAAGGAGTGAATATGGATAAGTTAAATGATCTTATTTCAGACTATCAGCATCAACTTCAAAAGGGAACAATCCAAAAAGCCTATAGAGAAATACTGGGATTTATATCAGGATTGAAGGTCCATCTGAAAAGAAAATATCCCGATTATCAGTTCAGCGGATTGTATCAGGGGTATTTGGATATGACCTATTTTTCGTTTACTCCAGCAGAGCTGAAAGAAAGGAATCTAAAAATCGCACTGGTGTATCTTCATGAGGAAAACAGATTTGAAGCCTGGCTCAGTGCTGTGAACCGAAGTGTTGCTGAAGAATATATCCAGAAGTTGAAGGATTTTGATGACATGGGATATATGATTTCGAAAACGCCTTTAGATGTAGATTACATAACCACCAGGATCCTTACAGATAGCCCCGACTTTGATGATCCGAAAAAACTGACAGAAGAAATTGAAATCAGAGGTCTTTCCTTTATTAGGAGTATGACGGATCTTGTTGACCATGTGCCAAAATAGAGAAAAGAGTAGACAATATAGCAGATAATACGGATTCTGGAGGATAATTATGAATGACAGAGAAATGAGATACCCCCAAAAAGTGAGTACGAAAGCTTTTCTGAAAGATGTACTGATCTGTTCTCTTGGTGCTTATGGTGGACCAGAAGCACATTATGGTGTTTTTACAGATCAGTTGGTCGTGAAAAAGAAATATATAACGGAAGAGGATCTTATTGAGCTTATTGCCCTCACGGGTATTCTGCCTGGTCCCAGCAGCACACAGACCATTGTAGCCATTGGATATAAGATGGGTGGACCAAAGCTTGCGTTTCTGACCATGCTTGTATGGGCAGTGCCTGTGCTGATTATCATGACAATTCTTTCTTTTCTCAGCCAGATTCTGGCAGGATGGAATCTATCTCAGGACGGATTCAGATACATCGGCCCCATGGCAGTGGCATTTATTGTCATGGCTGCCTATCGAATCGGGCGTAAGGTGGTAAAGGATCCACTGACCTTTATGCTGCTTCTTTTTGGTGCAGTCAGCACCTATTTCATCAGGACCCCTTGGATCTATCCTCTGGTTCTTGTTATTGGTGGTTTCGTCAGTATTCTTGTGACGAAAGAAAAGGATCTGTGGAACAGAGTGAAACTGGATCCGCCATGGAAGTATCTCATTGCATTTTCCGTGTTTGCAATAGGCAGTCTCATCCTGACCTTGACCACAGATAATCGGATCATCCATATTTTCGAAAGTTTCTATCGGTATGGATATCTTGTCATAGGAGGAGGCCAGGTCGTTGTTCCTATGATGTATGGAGAACTTGTGGACATCAACCAGTTTATGACAAGCCAGGAGTTTCTGACCGGTTTTGGTCTTGTTCAGGGATTACCAGGACCTATGTTCAGTTTCAGTGCTTATGCAGGCGGTATGGCTGCCAGAGGAGCAGGTACTTTAACACAGATCATGGGTGCTGTGGCAGGAGGAGTCGGAATTTTTCTTCCAGGACTTCTTCTGATCTACTTTATCTTCCCAATATGGGAAAAACTGAAGAAGATCAAGGGGATTAAAGCATCGCTTAGGGGAATCACAGCAGTGGCAGGAGGTCTTATTACCACTGCAGCTGTCATTCTCATGCAAGGAAGCGGAGTCCAGCTGGACAACATTCTTGTGATGCTCATCACGCTTGTTCTCCTATTCTGGAGAAGGATTCCTGCACCACTTATTGTACTTGGTGTTCTTCTTGCAGGCTTTTTCATCTAACAAAAAATTACAAATAGAGCGATGGGTTAAACAGGCAAGTGATTCATGAATGAAATCTGGAGAAATAGAAGATCCCGGTTTATTTATTCATCTGTAAATGCTATGATATTACTATAGTATATTACTGAATAACTGAAATCAGAGGGGATCTATAATGAAAAACTTTATTGCCATTGTACTCTTAGCCATCATCGTTTTAGGCTTTAGTGTCGGTTTATTCGGTTGGTTTGGTCTGGTTGTCTTTGCAGCCATATTTGTGGCATTTGCGATTTCAATGATCATGAGTCTTGAAAACAGAATCATTGAACTTGAGAACAAGATAAATGGGACCAGTTCTGAGAAGAAGGATCAAGCAGCTGATTGCCCCTCAGAAGAAGTTACAGAATAATCATCATAAGAGATATCGGACTTTCTGAGCATGAGGCTTCAGAAAGTCTTTCTTATTTCTATGAAGAATTCAAAGTGGTATAATTAAGAAAATATTTTATAAGGAGTTGTATCAACATGGATGAGCAGATAAAGCTTACAGCTAAGCAAAGAGAAGCACTCATAAATACACTTAAAGAAAGATTCGAGCGTCATATGGATCGTCATCTGGAGCTGAAATGGGCAGATGTTCATGAGAAGCTTAAAAAGAATCCGGACAAGATTGATTCCTTGCATGCAATGGAAGATACGGGTGGAGAGCCTGACGTAGTTTCTTATGATGAAGAAGCGGATGCATTTGTATTTATGGACTGTGCGATTGAAACACCGGAAGGACGACGAAATATCTGTTATGACGAAGAAGCTCTTGTATCGAGAAAGAAAAACAAACCAAGAACCAGTGCTGAAAAAATGGCGGAAGTGATGGGGGTACAGATGCTTACAGAAGAAGAATATAGAAGTCTTCAGAAACTTGGAGAATTCGATACAAAGACGTCAAGTTGGATCAGAACACCGGAGTCCATCAGAAAACTAGGTGGAGCAATATTCGGCGACAGACGATTTGATACGGTCTTTATTTATCATAATGGCGCAGAATCCTATTACAGTGTAAGAGGGTTCAGAAGTAGTCTCAAAGTCTAGTGTGCAATGACAAGTGTTATGTCTGCATCTGAGAAAAATACTTCCATATATGCATAATAGCATCTCATTGAAATCTCGGACTTTCTTTAATAGATAAATTTTTATTGTTTTTCGATAAAAATGATGATAAGATAAAGAAAAAATCAGCAAAGTGAGTTGACTGTAATGCGTAAATTAAGTATATTATTTCTGAAAATCTCCATTGTTCTTGTAATTCTCCCTATAATCCTTTTAGCAGGGTATGGATTATACTATCTTATGGGACATCCTGTGACGCCGATCTACGCACCTATGCTTTATCCGATTATTGTTGGCGTTTATCTCTCACTAATTCCGTTATTATGGAATTTCTACCATCTATATAAGCTACTTGGCCATATAGCGGGACCTGACCATAGAGAAATCAGAGATAATATTCTAAAGAAGTTAAGAAAAGGGAGTCTTCTCTTTGGTGGTATTTTTCTTTTGACCGAACCATTTGTGTTTCAGGCTGCACAGGAAGATGATGCACCAGGACTGATTCTGTTCTTCATGATTCCAGTTTTCTTTGCCCTCGTCATGAGTGCTGCTTTGACACTTTTCATCGAGAAGAAAGATAAGCTGAAAATCAGTCAGCCCACATAACATTAAAAATTGCTAGTTTCATAAGCAGATTCCATTGTTTGAAATATAAAGGGATCTGATACGCAGAAGTACTGAAATGTTCAGAAAGACAGACCTCTAACCGTGAAGGATGAGGTCTGTTTTTCTGAACATGATGATGATACATCCTCTAAACCGTGATAGAATGACATAGTAAATAAATAATTCTGGAATTAGGGGGAGAGATATGAAATTTTGCTGGAGTACATTAAAGGTTAAAAATCTGAACGATTCAGTGGCCTTTTACGAAGAGATTATAGGACTGAATGTGAAGAGAAGATTCCAGGCAGGGCCTGGTACTGAGATTGCATTTCTTGGTGAAGGTGAAACGCAAGTGGAACTGATCGAGGTGAAAGGGAAAAATGAAATCAGTGTAGGACCTGATATTTCATGGGGGTTTCAGGTGGAGTCACTGGAAAAGATGATGGAGCTACTGAAGAAGAAGGGAATAGAAGTCATAGAGGGACCTTATTCACCAAATCCTTTAATGAGTTTTATCTATATTCTGGATCCGAATGGGATGAAAATACAGCTGATTGAAATGAAAATGGAAAGTAGAGGGAAATTTCTATGATGAACAAACTGAAAGAGCTCGATACCAAGCAGTACCTGCTTGTGGTGCTTCTGAGTTATCTGCTTACCTTTGGCCTTTTAGGTGCTTTAGGTGTTAGAGAATATCTGATCACAAACTATTCAAGGTTAGTGGATTTTGTTGTGTTTCTTCTGCTTTATGTAGGAACTTTTGTAGGGCTGGCCTATTTCGTGGACTGGCTATGGAAAGTTCTTCATATTGAAAAGAAAAGAAAATAGATTAAGAACATATTGGAATTGAGAGAAACATACAAAATAAAAACCCTAAGCGTAAAGATATACTTGAGTATATCGCTATGCTTAGGGCTTTCCTATGTGAGCAGGTTCAGAACTATAAATCGTGCCTTGGATGAGATTCTACAATCTGAATCGCTCTAACGAGTTCCTGAACGATATCGGACTGGAACTGATGATCAAGTTCTTTCATCTTGGTGAAGATCAGACCTCGATCGGACATGATGTACTGTGGCTTGAGGTGGTTCAGTGCCATAGACTTAATGTCGTTCTGACACTTCTCGCATTCTCTGATATGACTGTTTTCTTTGATCAGGGAAGGTAAATGACTATCCACTAATGTCTCCATATGATTTTTCAGCATTTTATCCTCCTTGGTGGCTACATAGATTAAAAAGATGAATGATGATATTATATAATTAATATAGCATTGTCAGTTGAGCAGTACAAGATATTTTTTGAACAGATGCATAAAAAACTGTATCGAAAATGTAATATAAATATATAGTGAATGTTGAATCAAAAAGGGTTAACAAATGAAATAGAATGCCGATATATGTTGAATAGTCAGATGGAGAATTCTTGAAGAGATGTCATCGTCAAGGGTATAGGCGCAGCAGGTCAATGATTAGACTGCTGCATGGTATCTGATTTTCAATATAATCATGAGTAGGAGACAGAAATGGATCATAATACGAATATAAGTTTTTTGATCAAGCTCATCGGTGACACCATTGAGACAAAATCGAATAAGAGACTGAGACCTCACGGAATTACGTTATCTCAGGAGAGAATACTTGCGTACCTTAATGAAAGAAAAGATCAGAAAACATCCCAGAAGGATATGGAAGAATTCTTTCAGGTGACGCATCCGACGATCATCGGAATTCTGAAAAGACTTGAATCTAAGGGGTTTATTTTCAGTCAAGTGGATGATATAGATAAGAGAGTCAGAAATATTTCACTCTCTCCTGATTTCGAACAGAAATCCGGTGCTGTACTGTCTCTCCAGAAAGACATGGAAAAACAGATACTTCTCGATGTCAGCGAAGTTGAGAAGATGCAACTAAGAGATCATCTCTACAAGCTGCTTACTAATGTAGAGATGATGGAATAAATAAAACATGAAATAGAATTGAGATAAGGACTTTATGTATGGAATTATGCATGAAAGTCCTTCTTCTAGTTGATTTCTTTTTATTGGCAGGATTAAAGTTAAAAAGGACCTTAAAATAGAATCATTCATTTGAAATTAGGTTTCGTACGTGTTAGAGTGTTTAATACAAAGATTTAGGAGATGACAAATGAAAGAAATTATACTACTTCTGGTTCTGCAGCTGCTCTATGTACCGATGCTAGCTTTACGAACCATCAGTATGGTCAAGAAACTGACATTACTTACCGCTGTATTCGGATTTCTCGAAAGCATTATTTATGTGTTCGGATTATCCATCGTATTCTCAGGGCAACAGAGTCTGCTGCAGATGATTGTCTACGCAATAGGATTTTCTTTAGGACTTATTGTGGGCATACATGTAGAGAATAAAATTGCCATTGGATATACGTCCATCCTTGTGAATATAAAAGATCTGAATGAAAGCTTCATCAAGGTATTAAGAGACTCAGGATTTGGAGTTACTGTATTTAAAGGCGAAGGCAAAGACAGTCCACGTTACCGTTTGGATATTCTGACCAAAAGGACCCGTGAAAATGAGCTTCTTGCCTATATCGAGAAGTACGAACCTCAAGCTTTTGTACTAGCCTACGAACCAACCCGTTTTAAGGGTGGATACATGGAAATGATCATGAAGAAGCAGAATAAACTAAGAGGTCAGATGAAGAAAATTGATCCGATCTTAGAGGATGAAAATGCATCCTGGCTTCAGAGGGAGAAGGAAAAGATTGTTCAGGAAGTGAAAGAATTCATAAAAAGTGATGAACCAGACATACAAAGTTAGCCTGAAAAGCCATTGATATCCGAAAGGAACATCAATGGCTTTTTAGAATTATTAAATTGATTCTGTATATTTTAAGCGAAGTTTGTATTATTGTAGAATCAGGAACCTTGAAAGGTGGGAAGCGTATGATTAAGGATTTAATAGAAAGTATAAAGGATATGAGAAAACACTACAGACTTTATGTTAATTTTGGTCTTTTGTATCTGCTCCTTTTCAGTATCGTATTTGTACCTCTTCTTTCCTATGTCATCAATCGAATCTTCCTGTCTGTCGAAGGAGGCGTCCTCTTAAATCTGGATGTGTTCAAGATTCTTTTAAGACCCAGGGGCCTCATTTCTGTAATGGGACTTCTGTTTTTGAGTACGTTGTTTCTTTTTGTTCTCTTTGGTACTTATCTCATTCTATCTGAGAAGAAGATTTTCAATGAGGAAATTCTGCTGATAGAAGCGACTTTAACGGCCATCAAGGCGATTCCGAGGTTGTTCAGATTTGAACTTTTCTATCTGATGCTTCTGCTTTTTCTAATGATTCCCCTTGTGGAATTCCCAACCAATCCTCTTTTAAGAAGATTGATTGATGTTCCACCTACCATGGTCAAGAATATTGATTCAATAAGGTTTGGCACCGTTATTTATGCTGCGAGTCTTCTGCTTCTGGTTTACTTCCTGATCAGATGGATGTTCGCCTTTCATGAGGTGTTTTTCGAACGTAAATCCATAAGAGAGTCTTTGAAAAGCAGCGCCAGATTGACCAAAGGGATAAGAGTAAAGCTGCTTCTGAGACTTCTTCTTGTAAATGCAGTGCTACAGGGACTGTTTATACTGTTTTTCTACATCCTGGCACAGATTCCAGATCAGCTGGGTATTCCGGTGAACTATATCGTGAGAAATTACTTCATCACCTTCACAGGACTCAGTCTGTTTATCTACCTGATGATGCTTCTTCCAGTAAATCTTCTTTATCTGACAAAGCTCTATTATAGAGCAAGAAGTAATAATGGACTGGATGTCACAGAGAAGATTCATACAGTGAAATGGAAATGGGCCATGGAGAAGGAAGAGTATATCAGAAAGAATCTCGCGAGAAAGAGAATCGCATTTATATTTCTATTTATGCTCAGCCTTCTGATCTCGTTCACTTTAAGTTACAGAGTGAATGAGGGATTTCTCTATACTGGAAGAAAAGTTCTTGTAGCAGCGCATAGAGCAGATGCCATGAATGCACCTGAGAATTCACTAAGTGCAATAGAATCAGCACTGACATTAGGTGCAACTGTCATAGAGATGGATATTCAGATGACGAAAGATGGAGTGCTGGTTCTTCATCACGACACATCACTTCTTCGCATGGCGGGTGTGCCTCAATCAGTTGCTGACTTCACATACGATGAGCTGATGAAGCTTGACATAGGGGAGCGATTTGACGCTGCATTCACAGGAGAAAAAATACCCACTTTGACACAGGCTTTAGACGCTGTCAAAGATCGGGGAGAAATACTTCTTGATGTCAAAGTGAATGAGAAGAGAGATGAGGTGGCAGTAAAGATCCTGAAGGAGCTTGAAGAGAGTGAGATGAAGTCGTTCGCCTACATCCAGTCCTTTGACTATGGATTTCTCCGTGAAATCAGAAAGCTGGACGAGGAAATAAGGCTTGGACAGATTCTCTATGCAGCCTTTGGAAGACTGGGACAGCTGGATGTGGATTTCTATACTGTGCAGATGAACATGCTCAGTCAGAGCCTTGTCAAAAGGGCTCATGATCTAGAAAGAGGAATCTTTGTCTGGGTTGTGAAAACGGAAGAGGATATGAAAAATACACTTCAGTATGATATTGATGGAATCATCACCAGCGATGTGGCTATGGTAAGCAACATGCTGGGTACTGGGTTGCCAGAAGAAGTTGAAGAAGAATCTGAAGTAGAAACGCCGTAGATAAGAGGTTGACTATTTGAGGGAGGAACTATTATGGACAGAATTATAGAGGCAAGAACCTTACTTGAGACTATGCCCAAAGTGAAACTGGGGTTTTTCCCTACGCCACTTCATAGACTGGACAGGCTTTCAGAAAAACTGGGTGTTGAAATCTATCTGAAAAGAGATGATCTTACAGGTATCAGCCAGTTCGGTGGAAATAAGATGAGAAAACTGGAGTATCTTATGGCGGATGCTCTAAAAGAAAATGCAGATACGGTGTACACCTATGGAGCAGGTCAGTCCAACCATGCTATGCAGACAGCTACAGCCTGTAACAGGATGGGTCTGCATCCTCTGCTGTTTCTGACAGACATCATCGGCTCTGATCTAAGTCATCCGGAAGGGAACATTCTTCTTGACAGGATTCTAGGTGCAGAGATTCATCTGGAGCCACTTCAGGGGGAGAACATAGAAGAAACGAGCAGAAGAGCACAGCAGAAAGCGAAAGATCGGATCAGTTTTTTGGAAAAAGAGGGCAGAAAATGCTATGAAATCCCCATGGGAGGGGCTAATGCAATCGGATCTCTGGGCTTTGCAGAGGCCTTCGTGGAAGTCGCTGAAGAACTTCAGCTTCGTGGAATGGAAGCAGACTATCTCTATCATGCCACAGGTACCGGTGGCACCCTTGCCGGTCTTCTTGCAGGAAAAAAACTTCTGGATTCTAAAATGAGAATCATGTCCATCGGGGTAGGCATCGGTGGAGATGGTTACAAAGAAAAAGTGATGGAAATGGCTAATGGAGCACTGGAGCTTCTTAAAAGAGAAGAGAGAGTCTGTGATGAAGACATAGAGATTTTCAAGGAGTTTTATGGAGAAGGTTATGAAGTGCCAAGTGCTAGAGGGTCCAGTGCAATCAGGCTTCTGGCAAGGACTGAAGGGGTTTTTCTGGATCCCGTCTACACAGCCAAGGCGTTTTCCGGCATGCTGGACCATATCGAAAATGGAATCATAGAAAAAGGAACCAAAGTGGTTTTCTGGCATACAGGAGGAGCGACTGCACTATTCGCCGAGAGAAAGATTCTGGGTGATATTTACTGATTTTTTGTAGTGGAGCAGGCTGTTCTGTGCTAAAATAAGTGAATTAATAAAAGAGAACGGGATAAATTGATGTCAAGAATATGAATTTAAAGAGTAAATGAAAGAAGGGCGCTTTATGAATCGGAAAAATGTGTTGAGTAAAGTCATTAAAAGTGCAGTACTATTAGGGTCTATTATTGGACTGGCGTGTCTGGTCCAGAACTATGACATCTATAATGTGGATAAGATCATGGATACCCTTCATACCATGGCAGAAAATAACTCTGTGAAGATTCCGTTTATTCTGATATCAACGGTTCTACTGGTTTTCTTTGTTCCTATTTCTACTGTGGCTGCTGCAGCAGGGCTTTTATTCCAGATAGAAGGAATCATCTATATCGTCATAGCTGGACTTTTCTCTTCCCTGATCGCCTATGCCTTTGCTAGACTCTACAAAAGTAATGTGGAGAATTGGATCTTCAGACTTTATAACAAAAAGACCCGAGAAGTTCCTCTTGAAGAGATGTTGGATAGAATCAGAGAACATGGATTCAGCTATGCGCTTTTTGTGAGAGCATTGCCTTTCATGCCTTTTAGTCTAGGAAACCTCATCTTCGG
This sequence comes from uncultured Proteiniclasticum sp., assembly GCA_964643785.1. Taxonomy (GTDB): domain Bacteria; phylum Bacillota; class Clostridia; order Clostridiales; family Clostridiaceae; genus Proteiniclasticum. The sequence goes on along the minus strand of CAZXUT010000010.1, from coordinate 21,736 downwards.
GGTGAGCACGGTTTCCCTCATGGACTATATCACCACAACGCTCATAACTGTTGGTGTTGGACAGAGCATCAATGTGTTACTGGTGGCCATGGCATCGGATTTTACTGAGCAGAAGGTGGGGACACTCATTGCGGTGATGCTAAAAGCACTCTACTACTATATGATCTATGCGTGGTCAAAAAAGAACAGTTATCATCCTGAAGTTAAAAAGATTTCTGAGGGAGAAGAGGTTTCCCAGGAAATCTGATGACAGGATAAAATAGTAGGATAAGGGCTGAAGAAACGTAATGTTTCTTCAGCCCTTATATCATGCGGTTTCTTTTCCGATTTCCATACTTCTTCTTTTCCTTCTCAGGAGACTGGCTCCTTTATAGAGCAGGATGCCGGTCATTGACCCAGAACTGTCTATGAGCACATCTCTTAGTTCTCCACTTCGACCTGAAATAAAGGTCTGATGAAACTCATCGCTCATGGCGTAGAGTATGCATAGAAAAAGAACTCTGAAATAGGTTTTTCTGTCAACGGGTTTCATTGCACGGGAAAGTAAAATTCCCAAGACGAGATACGCGGTAAAATGCGCACCTTTTCGAACAAGGAAATGGAAGAAGTCCAGCTCAAGCTTAAGCCATGGAAGGGCACTGTTTATGATATTGTAGAGTGTCCTTGTGATTCCTGAACTGAGTTGACTGGAACTTCCCGCTTCCTGATGGGATAGGATGAAAATGAGTCCCATCCAGAGAATGGCTGGAAGCCACCCATAATACTTTGAGTATACTTTCTTCATTGTAATTGCTCCAACTTCTAGTTTTTTTGTATTTACCATTATAACTGCTTTTCAGACATTAAGCTTTATTCCGGTGAATGGATCATGCGATAGTATTTCGCTTTAAAGCCAAGCTTCTCGTAAAGCTTTCGTGCCCGTTTATTCGGAAGATCTACATGAAGAGACAAATTGCCTCCTGTAAGTTCCAGCATCTCTGAAATCAGCGTTGTCGCTATTCCTCTACCTTTGTTTCCTTCCTTTGTGGCGATGTAGGCCAGATGGTAGGAGGGGATGAAGTTCTCAAATCCTGTATTGACCACGAGGCAGATGCCCTGTGGAAGATTGTTTCTCAGCGCTAGAAGGATGAATCCGTTCTGCATTCCGTGGTCCAGGGCGTCCAGGGTCTCTTCAATGGGGTCTTTGTAATCCTGAAGCCACTCTTCAATATACGAACCTAAAGCTTCTCTGCTATAGGTGTCAAAGTCACTGACTCTCAGCATAGAAAGATCGCTTCTTCCGTCGTTTAAGACGATGACATGCTTGCCCTTCTCAAGTTCTCCATTTTTTGCCATCTTGTAGAAACCTGCAAAAGGATACCCTTCTTCTGTAGAAAGAAGAATGTTCTCCTGCTTCTTCAATATCTGGACGCTTTCCTTCAGGAGTTCTTCATCCACTGAAATCAGATTCCCCTGAGTATCATAGATAGCCTGCAAGGTTTCTTCAAGAAGAAAACTGTCTCCTGTAAAGAGATCCCGAGTATATTTGTTCACTGAAATCTTGTAGTTTTCAAGATCATTCAGTGCATAGCTTTTACGATAATCATCAAAGATATAGTTTCCCTTGGGTATGGTACAGGAATAGATCTTTGGTGAGGAACTAAGCTCTCCAGATACCCATTTGTCCATGAATCCGTTGTGCAGCCCGGATACTGTATATCCATAGCTCAGCTGGGCGAAGACGGTGGAAATTTCTCCCCCTAATCGATCAACGATTTCTTCTCCGATTTTCTGAAGAGGGATCACGCTTAAGTTTTTATTGTGGTATCCGTTTGTTGCATTATAGATTTTGTTTGTGATGCAATATTCATCAATCAGATTTGCTTTTTCACTAGGTGCATTCTTGAACTGGATAAATTCTTCACCTTTAAATGTGGATTCCTTCCATCGTTCGCCTCTGAATTGTGCAATCTTAACAGAAAGATTATATCTTAACGCAAAATAGAGCACAGCGTTTATGTAATCCAGGGCACCATCAGTCAGTAGGGTATCATGTCCCTTAACAATGCAGTCTCTCACCATCACTTCAGCAATACGGTCATATTTGTGATGGGAAGGATTAGCACCTTCCAGTTTAAGGTAGATTTCACCTACATCAAATATTTTTTCCAAGTTTTTTGCCCTCATCAACGGGGTTTTTCCTGAGATATTCATAATTCCTCCTTATTTAAATTTCAGATTTTAATTATAGATTTCAATTCAGTATAACATTTCATCATTTCATTCATAATACCAGTAAGAACTTCTGATTCATGTCAGCTTTACTACTAGGGTAACACAATGTGAAAAAGCAGACCACCCATCAGTTTTTTAAAATAGAGGACAGAGCTTTAAAATTTAGGGTTCCATATAGCGCAGAATCATGTATAATAAATCAGGCAAGAGTAGGTGATAGCAATACACTAACACTTTTAAGTATCGCCTTTTATATTCAATCATGATACGTCCTTTTAATAAGGATGATAGTTTGATAATCGAACAATAATGATCAAATTTTATATTATTATATCGGCTGAACTTTATTTTTTGAAAGTATAACCGATATAGTAAATGAATAATTACGTAGTGTAACTCTGACGTAAAGTGGGATAAATCCCTTGGAGTTTGTTGTGAAGAAAAGAATGAAATCTAAAACAGTAGATCTGAAGTATTTTGTTATACCATTTCTGCTTATAACAATTGCTTTTACCTATATAGTTTATGGAACCATCATCAGTTGGATCAAAAACAATTATGATTATATCAAATCAGATGCAATTAATGTAGCAAGAGTCTATTCTCAGAACCTGAACAAGTCCACAAAGGCGAAGGAATTGCTCTATAATCTCATAGATGAAAGGCTCGAGACAGCAGGGAGCGCATTGGGTCAAAGAAATGAGGCGCATAGCAATGAGCTTCTAAGAATACTTGCTGAAGAACTGAATGTGGATGTGATCTATTCTTATGACAGAAATGGTGTAGTTCAGTTTGCAAGTAGTGGAGAGTTCATCGGCTGGAAGGCCGAAGAAGGACATCCAGTCTATAATTTTATGGCCAGTGGACAAAGCTTTCACGTGGAAGAGGTCCGCATGGATACGGAAAGTGAACTGAATTACAAATTCAGTTACACAAGGCTAAGTGACGGACGGTTTTTCCAGGTGGGTGTTTCAGCTGAAAATATAGAAGTTTTTCTGAAAGATTTTGAAATGAAGCAGCTTCTATCTGAAATAGGGAAAAGTTATTCTGTTGATTTTGCCCATTTCATAAACCTTGATCATATGATTGTAGAATCAACCCATGAAGAATTTATAGGTCAGCTCATAAATGATCCGGAAATTACCCACTCTATGTATCTTAACCAGGAAGTGGATAAGATTTCTAAAGTGATGAACGAAAATGCATATCAGGTCTTTGTTCCGGTCTATGTGGATTCGCTGAAAATCGGTACATTATCTATTGGTCAGAATGTGACAGGTTTTTTTGATGCAGCATTCAATATCATCGGAAGCGGTTTTCTGGTGCTTCTCAGCATCGTTGTCGTGATGGGCATCCTGATTGTCATCAGCTATAATAAAACAACCAAACATATGAAGCTTGCTTATTTCGATCCTCTGACGAAACTCCCCAATGATGTGTACATGAAAGAGTTTCTATCAGGTAAGATCAGGCAGAAGAAAATCTCTAACAAAGCGATCTTTCTGATCAATATGAGAAACTTCAGAACGATTAATATTGCTTTAGGCTTCGAAGTGGGAGATCTGATCATCAAAGAAATTTCTCAGAGGCTTGAGAAGGCATTGGATAAAGAAGGGATTCTTTTCAGATTTTCAGGAGACCGTTTTTTATTCTATGTAGAAGGATATAAGGATGCGGAGGATCTGGAAAAGATGAGTAAAATAATGGCTTCCGTTTTTGAAAAGCCTTTTGAGTACTTGAGAAAGAACAAACAGATCAGACCAGAAATCGGAATAGTAGAAATCAGTGACCGCTACAAGAATGTGGACGATCTCATGAAGGATGCGTCTATCACTCTAACCTATCTTGCAAATGGTGTGATAGATCACATGATCTTTAATGCTGAGATGAGAAACAAGGTGGATCGTGAAGAAGTCATTGAACTTGAGCTGGTCAGGTCATACAAAAATATTAGTGATGAAATCATCCATCTGGAATATCAACCTAAAATCAATGCTCGGACCAATCAGATTGTCGGATTTGAAGCATTAGCGAGAATGAACTCCAAAAAGCTGGGATTCGTTTCACCGGTGGAATTTATCGATATAGCCGAAAAGAAGCAGCTGATTCTTCCTTTAGGTACGATGATTCTGGAAAAGGCATGCATATTCACAAGAAAGCTTGTTAGCCTGGGTTACAAAGATATTCGTATTGCCGTGAATGTATCAGGCATTCAGCTGCTCATGGACGATTTTGTGGACACGGTTTCGGACATCATATATCGTACGGGAATTGAAACGAGGAATCTGGAGCTGGAGATCACAGAGAGCATCATGCTTGAAAACTACGAAATGATCAATGATGTGCTTCTGAAATTAAGAAATATGGGCATTGAAATATCCATGGATGATTTCGGGACGGGATTTTCTTCCTTGGCGAGTATCGGTGAACTCAATATCGACATCGTCAAAATAGATCGTCATTTCATTATGAAGATCATCAAGGGTACAGAGAAAAATCTGATTACAAATGATATTATATCCATGGCTCACAAACTCGGACTTCAGGTCATTGCTGAAGGTGTAGAGAGTGGAATTCAGCGTGAGTATCTTATGAAACATGGCTGCGATATCATGCAGGGGTATTATTACAGCAGACCGCTGAATGAAGAGAAGGCCATTTCCATGTTAAGAGCAATGGTATAAATAAAGTTTTATATGAAAAGAAGGTGTAAGTCAATTTAGTTTGGCTTACATCTTCTTTATATTGTTATTTTCTTGCTTGAACACTGCTTCTGCAAAACTGGAGATTATAAAGACTCTCAGTAATCTTAAGAGACAAAGCCTTTAGTGCAATTAAACTAACTGATGCAATTTATGTATAACAATTAACGATAATGAGTAAGTGGGTTATGTCAATATTTTTATCCGCAATAAAATGAGAAATCTCAAAGCTTATGTGTATGAGATTCAAATTAATAGTGAAAATAATTTATGAATTTTGTATACATTGTCAGATTCATTGATTAAAGGTTTACATGTTGATATAATTACGAATGTCAAAAAACCTAAGGGAGGTAAATTAATGGCTAATAATAATCCGAACAAAAAGGAAAAAAGAGGCGCTCTTAAAACTATCGAAGTTGTAGGAAACGCTCTCCCACATCCAGCAATTTTATTTGTTATTCTAAGTGTTGCTGTAGTAATCATTTCTTATATCGTTTTTCTGATCGGTACACAGGTAACTTACTTTGATGCAAAGCTGGGTGAAAATGTAACAATCACCGCTGAAAATCTGCTTTCAGCAGCGGGTCTACGTTATATTTTCAATAGCGCAACCACAAACTTCACAGGATTTGCTCCACTGGGAACAGTTCTTGTTGCAATGCTTGGTGTAGGTGTTGCTGAATGGTCAGGGTTGATCAATACAGCTCTGAAGAAGCTTCTTACAAGTGTTCCTGCTAGTCTCCTTACAGCAGTAGTTGTATTTGCGGGTATCATGTCAAACGTTGCATCTGATGCAGGGTATGTAGTTGTAATTCCACTGGGTGCGATTATGTTCGCTGGCGCTGGAAGACATCCTATCGCAGGTCTTGCTGCAGCATTTGCTGGAGTATCTGCTGGTTTCTCAGCAAATCTACTGATCGGTACACTGGATCCACTACTTGGTGGAATCACAAATGCCGCACTTGCAGCTGCAGGTTCCACTCATGAAGTGCTTCCTACAGCAAACTATTTCTTTATGGTAGCGTCCACATTCCTTCTGACAATCCTTGGTACAGTGGTTACTGAGAGGATTGTAGAAAAGAATCTAGGAGTTTATCATGGAGACTACATGCCAAGCAAAGAAAAGATCACTGACATTGAAAACAAAGGACTTAAAAATGCTGGTATAGCACTGCTTATTTTTGCAGTTGTCATGCTGGTACTGACAGTGCCAGAAAATGCGCTTCTGAAATCAGTTGATGCAAAAGGAGATCTGAATATAACTGAATTCCTGAGTAAGGGTCTGATCTTCATGATTCTTCTGGTCTTCATGATTCCTGGTTATGTTTATGGTAAGACTGTAGGCAAGATCAAGAATTCTAACGATCTGGTTGAGTCCATGACGGATGCCATGAAGAGCATGGGTGGATACCTGGTGCTTGCATTCTTTGCAGCGCAGTTCGTATCTTACTTCGGCAAATCAAATCTTGGAACAATTCTATCCGTCAAGGGTGCTGAATTCCTTGAAGGTATCGGATTCACAGGACTTCCTCTGATCATTGGATTTATCTTCGTTTCAGCATTCCTTAACCTGTTCATGGGTTCAGCATCTGCAAAGTGGGCCATCATGGCACCGATTTTCGTGCCGATGATGATGGAGCTCGGACTATCACCAGAGCTGACACAGGCTGCATACAGAATCGGTGACTCCACAACAAACATCATCTCACCACTCATGAGCTACTTTGCCATGATCGTGGTATTTGCGAAGAAGTACGATAAGGACAGTGGTATCGGAACAATCATTTCCACCATGGTACCTTATACGCTTGTATTCCTAGCAGGTTGGATCGTGATGATGATCCTATGGTATGTTCTTAATCTGCCACTAGGACCTGGAGCGTTTATCCACATTTAATATTTGAAATAAGGCTGTTCTGCAGCCTTATTTTTTTACAGCAACATCATATTCAAAAGTTATAAAGATGTAATTACTTATCGAATTCAGTAATAAAGGAGAGAGGATTATGATTAACAAAGAAAGACTTGTAGAACGATTTTTAAGATACGTGCAGATTGATAGCCCTACAAAAGAAGAGAGAGAGTTTGCGCTTATTCTTAAAAAAGAACTGGAAGAACTAGGACTTGACGTGGTCATGGATGATGCGGGGGAGAAGGCGGGAAGTAATTCCGGTAATCTCATCGCAAAACTGAAGGGGAATATGGATAAAGAAACCATTCTATTCAGTTCTCATATGGACACAGTGTCCCCTAGTAGAAGCGTTAAGCCGAAGATAAAGGATGGCATCATCTACAGCGACGGAACCACAATTTTAGGGGGAGATGATAAAGCGGGCGTAGCATCGATTATGGAAGCTCTGCAGGTAATAAAGGATGAAAAACTTCCTCACGGAGACATCGAAATCGCCTTTACCATCTTTGAAGAGGGCGGACTTTATGGGTCGAAGAATCTGGATTACAGCAAGATCAAATCAAAAATCGGATTTGTTCTGGACAGCGGCGGAGACCCAGGGGACATCATTGTCCAGGGACCAGCTCAGAATAAGATCGATGTGAAATTCATCGGATTGGAAGCCCATGCTGGCGTTGCTCCGGAAGCAGGCATCAGTGCAATCCAGATGGCAGCTGAAGCCATAAGCACTATGTCGCTTCTTCGTGTGGATGAAGAGACCACTGCGAATATAGGAGACATTTCCGGTGGCGGTTCAACCAATATCGTGTCGAAAGAAGTGATCTTCCACGCTGAAGCAAGAAGCCTTGATAATGATAAGCTTCAAGCTCAGAGTGATCACATGGTAAAGTGCTGTGAGGACGCTGCCAAGAAGTTTGGCGGAAAAGTGGATGTACGTGTTCAAAACGCCTATGGTGCATTCAACATTCCAGTGGATCATTTTGCGGTGAAAGCGGTGGAAGAAGTTTGCAGCAAACTTGGTATTTCGACCAGAACCACCACATCTGGCGGTGGAAGCGATACGAATATCTTCAACGCCAATGGAATTTCAGCCGTAAACCTTGGAATCGGAGAAAGAAAACCTCATACATTAGAGGAACATCTTCATATCATAGATCTATATAACACAGCAAGAATCGTTGTGGAGCTCATGAGAGCATAGTTTTTTTGTTAAACTGAAAGAAGTACAGACCAAAAGGATCCTTCAAAGTTCTCTAGGAGAGCTTTGAAGGATCCTATCATGTTCATTATAAAATTTCTATATGTCCTTGTTTCCGGAAAACTACTCATGAACAACAAGGCTTAGCGACTCCAATTCGTCATTCTTCAGTACTCTCCATTCGCCAAGGCTCAAATCATCAACAGTAATAGTAATGATTCTCAGTCGTTTGAGCTTTATGACCTCATAGCCCAGTGCTCTGCACATGCGCCTGATCTGTCTGTTCAGTCCTTGAGTGAGGATGATCTTAAAAGTATCCTCAGATACCTGTTCCACCTTGCAAGGCCTTGTAATGCCTATATTTATATCTACTCCTTCAGAAAGCTGCTGTAAAAACTGAGCTTTCAGGATTTTATCCACCGTAACCAGGTATTCTTTCTCATGGATATTTTCTGAGGAGAGGATTTCGTTCGCCCAGTCGCCGTCATTGGTGAGAAGAATCAGCCCTTCGGATTCCTTATCAAGTCTCCCTACGGGAAAGATGTAGTAGGGAAGATTAAGATAGGAGATGATGTTCTCTGAAATAGTCTCTTCGCGAGTGCAGATGATCCCAGGCGGTTTATGATAGGCGATATAGATGGGCTTTTTTCTTATAAGCTTCTCCATATCCAAAAGAATATGGTCCTCTTCTTCCACCCATTGACCAGGAAAAGCAAGTACACCATTAATGTGTATTCTTTTTTTCAGAATCCACTCATTAGCGGTTTTCCTGGAACAGTATCCGTAATTGCTGAGCAGTTTATTGATTCTCATCGTTTTCGCCTCCACGCTTCTACTATAGTAGCACAGGTGCGATGAAAGATTAAGTGGGGAATTACAGTAAATATAATCACAAAACGTGATAAATGGTTGCTGAAATAAAAATGGTTATAGAGAATCAGTGGAATAGACTATAATAAAAGTAATACAAAGTGTGGTTAAATAATAATTGGAGGAAGAATATATGAAAATAGCGAAATTACTCTCATTTCTGGGGATTTTAGCCATGAGTGCTGTTCTTGTCTTTGGATTCACCCAAGGTGATTTTTTTACAGATGGAGGGACGCTTCTTAAGAATCCTTGGGGAATCGTATCTCTTGTGGATCTCTATGTAGGATTCACATTATTCAGTATATGGATTGCGTTCAGAGAGAAAAATATTGTGCTGATGATTCTCTGGATTATTGCTATGATGATTCTGGGCTTCTTTGCAGGTGCACTCTATGTGTTTATCAATCTGGTTCGTGCAAAAGGGAATATGCTTGACTTCTTTTTAGGTGATCGTAAAAATGAAGTGTTGAGAAAAGAAAGTAAATCAGGAAAGTGAAGTGTTGAAGATGAGTGGTAAAGGTAGAGAAATTCTGGATGAACTGAAAAGTGTACTGAGTGGGAAGACCATTGACGCGCTTTTTCCACCTCTTGTTTTTGTTATCATCAACGGGCTGTTCGGGCTGCTGGCAGCTTCTGTGATTTCTATTCTGACAGCGCTTGGTTTTGGTGCAAGAAGACTTCTGAAGAAGCAGGACCTGAAGTATGCTTTTGGAGGACTGCTGGGCGTGCTCATTGCTGTAGGCTTTGCCTATCTTTCAGGTAACGCCACCAATTTCTTTATTCCTAAAATCATAAGTGGAGGATTCATGGTGCTCCTTTCAACAGGAACACTTCTTATAGGAAAGCCCTTGGCAGCCTGGCTCAGTCATCTGAGTCGTGGATGGCCAATGGACTGGTTCATGAGAAAAGATGTGAAACCTGCATACAGGGAAGTGACCATCATCTGGACACTTCTTCTAGCCTTTCGGCTATTCATCCAGATTCTTCTCTTCAGAGGAAGAAACTTAAGTCAGATATTCTGGGTCAATACGCTCATGGGCACACCAGCCACCATTGCAATTCTTGTCCTTAGCTATATCTATGGAATCTGGAGACTTCAGAAACTTGCGGGACCCGGAGTGGATGAATATATGGAAGGAAAATCTCAGCCATGGCGTGGTCAGAAAAAAGGATTTTAAATCAGACTATAAAATCTGTAGATGATTATAATCTCTGAAGCTGAACTAGTATACAGAATTAATGAGTTTATTATACAGAATTCATTATCAATATACTATTATCACATGGATTCAATGTTTAATTATGTTATAATTATTAAAGTGACACAATGATATAATCTTTATGTCACATATTATGCATATGATCTGAGGATTCAATGAAAAAAAATAAGAATAAGCTTGAAACATTGGATATAAAAATATACATCATTCCAATCATGCTGATTAGTGTAATATTCATTATTTCGGGCTTTTTTCTTCTGTCCGGAATCAAGAATCATTTTTATGATCAACGAAGAGAAGAAACCTTTAAACTTGCGAGAAGTTATGCACACAGCATCTCTAAGTACACGGAAGCGGAAGATCTCATTGAAGGACTTCTTTCCGAAAAAATCAGAATGACACTAGAGTCCGTTTCTCTTTATGAGGATGATTACTCCAGTGAAAAGCTGAAAGAACTTGCAGAACGTATGGATGTGGATGAAGTTGACTATTATGACGAGACAGGATACCTCTTATATTCAAATCTTGAAAATCTCATCGGGTGGGAAATTTATCCGGATCATCCCATTGATCTGTTTCTTAGAAGCGGAGAAATGACGCTAGTTGAAGAAATCAGGCAGGATGTGATCACAGGAGACTGGTATAAATATGGATACTTCAGGCTGGATAACGGTGGGCTCCTGCAAGTGGGCCTTAGAGCCAATACGGTTTATGCATTTCTTGAACGCTTCAGCATGAACAATATTCTTAAGGAAATGAAAAATAATGAAACAGCACTTCATATCGTTCTATTTGACCAGGACCTTGAAGTTATAGGGTCTACAGAAGACTCTTCTTCTGGATCGATCCCGAACAAAAAGGATGTAATGGAAGCGCTGGATAATAACAACGAATATAGCTTTGTCAATGAGTCTGGAGATGATTACTATTTTGAAGTCATTGTACCCATTAATCTGGAAGATGACGTGACGGATGAGGATATGTATGCACTGTCCATTTCCTATTCGTTAGAAGAGACAGCGCGTCAGATCAGAACGGTCTCCCTCTTCGGACTGACTGCACTACTTCTGATCTATGGATTTATGTTTTATATCATGGTATCTACCTATATTAAGAATAAAGGCCTAAATAGAGCTGCATTCTTTAATGAACTGACGGGCTTACCGAACAAACTATATCTTGAAAAATATCTGGAAAGAGATCTGGATAAACAGAGGCAGAACAAGAATGTCCTGATGCTTATGAGAATCAGTAATCTAAACAGCATCAATATGAACTACGGTTATTATTTCGGAGACCAGGTGCTTAAAGCAATACCTGATAAACTGAAAGCATTTGATGCCAGTGGAGGAAAATTCTTCAGCTTCACAGCGGATCAGTTTGTGCTCTATAAGGAGAATTTCTCTTCTGTGGAAGAGTTGAAGTCTTTATCAGAGAGTCTTTCCGAATTATTTAAAAAGCCGCTGACCGTAGACGGGATAGAGATGTATTTGTCATTAAAAATCGGTCTGGTTGTTGTGGATGAGTTCTATAAAGATTTCAATAGTGTTCTAAAGGATGCATCTGTAGCGCTGGAGCAGACCTTCAAGGAAGATAAGGACGCTATACTTTTTGATGAAGAGATGTATCAGTCGATTCAAAGAGAAGACATAATAGTAAATGAAATGAGAAGAGTCATAAAGGATAAGGATAAGCGTGTTATCTATCTTGAGTTTCAACCGGTGGTGGATACGAAGACGCGGAAGATCGTCGGTTTCGAAGCTCTTGCAAGAATGAATTCCAGTCTATTCGGTCGTGTCTCTCCAGTGGAATTTATAGAAGCCGCAGAGAAGAATCTCATCATGGTGGAGCTGGGAAACTATCTTATGGATCTCGCTTTTGACTTTATCAAGGAACTGGAAGATAATAGGTTTCCTGATATTAAAGTCGCTGTAAATGTTTCAGGTATACAGCTTCTACAGAGCGGTTTCAATGAGCAGATCAAAGAGAAAATCGATCAATTCGGAATCCGTCCTAATCAGCTGGAAATCGAAATAACAGAATCTATTCTTCTTGAAAATCTGGATATGGTGAACCTGAAATTCAGAGATATCAGAAGTCAGGGAGTTCATATTGCGCTGGATGATTTCGGTACTGGATACTCTTCCTTTGTAAGACTTCATGAGCTTTTAATTGATACACTTAAAATTGATAGAGGGTTCATCAATAAGCTTGAAAATTCAAGCAGAGACCTGATCATTGGAGATATCATCAAAATGACCCACAGGTTCGGACTGAAGGTTGTAGCAGAAGGCATAGAGCATGAGATGCAGAGAGATTTTCTCCTTTTGCATGACTGTGATTATCTACAAGGGTTTCTCTTCAGCCCATCGGTAACACGAGAGAGAGCTTTAGAGATGCTGGAAACAGAAACTTTATAAAATGGAAAAAAGATGCAGATATTGTTTGAATGAGCAGTATCTGCATCTTTATCAGTTTTAAAAGTTTCTATATAGCGGATAAACCATGCATAGGTCAGGTTGATGACATAAATTGGATGATGTGAAGTAGAAATACGTTATGAATATAGACCAGTAACTTTACAATATTATTGATTATTCACCTATAATTTATCAAATTCATGATATTATTTGGAATAAATGTGATATATTTATAAAGTGATTGGATTTTTTTGAATAAAGTCTGATTGCAAAGTAAAATGCTGAAAATCCATCTGTATAAGAAACCAAGAAAGTAATAAAGGATGATCAAAATCAGAAGTTACGCATGAATGAAATGCGCTTAAAAATAGCTATGGTTGATCAGTTTACATATCAATTCCTTGACATCATAAGAATGCTATCGGATAGGAGCAATCATGGAACAGAAAATAAAATTATCTTGTATGGAATCCCTATTTTCATCTATATCTTCTAAAAAACACACCATATTTATATCCATCCTTATACTGGTGACACTGGTTTTTTCAGGCGTCGGATTCCTAATTCATCGCAGCGTCCAGAAGCTTCTTATTGAGAATCTCAGGTATTCGGCTACGAATACGGCTGTTACAGCAGCATCCTTCATTGAAGGTGAAATAGAGCCCTATATAGCACTTACAGAAGTTGAAAGCTATTCGGAAGGCTCTTATGATGCTGATTATTACAATAAGATGCAGGGGATTCTGAGATCAATAAAAGAGGACGCCAATATAGGATTTATCTATACCATGAAGAAAGCCTCAGAAGAAAATGTCATGTATCTTCTGGATGGAGAGGATGCTGAAAGTGAACTGTTTTCGCCCCTTGGTTCCACTGAGAAGATGGATACTTATCAGAAAGAAGTTCTATCAGAGAAGAGAGCTGTCAGCACGCTTCTGATCCATTGGGAAGGCTGGGGTGATTATATCAGCGGCCTTGCTCCTATTCGGGATAAAAGTGACAATGTAATCGGATTTGCTGGTGTGGACATCGGTACAGAGACGATCATATACATGATGAATCGAGTGGACAGGGTGATCCTTGTGGTTGCACTTTTCATCATCATGTTTGTGACATTCTACACCTATAAAATCATAGAAGATCGTTCCACAGCCTATAACGAAGACTATCTGACAAAACTCTACTCCAGAAGACATCATGACAGGCAGCTAGAGATGCACATCAGAAAGATGAACAGAAAAGGTGGAGACCTTTCCATCATGATGATTGATGTGGATGATTTTAAAACCATCAATGACTATTACGGACATGAGGCTGGAGACAGGATGCTGAAGTATGTGGCAGGGGTCATCAGCAGTAATCTGAGAAAGACAGATATCAGCTCCAGAATCGGTGGAGATGAATTTAATATTATTCTTCCTGGTACATCACTGGAAGATACGAAAAAGATTGCATCAAGAATCATTTCTGACCTTGAAAGTCGACAGGATGAACATAAGGTCAGTGTGAGTATCGGTGTAGCAAAGTGGGAGAAATCCATGGATTCCCTGATCCTCACAAAAATGGCTGATCAGGCCATGTATAAAGCCAAGGAATCAGGACGAAATCAGGTTCAGGTGGTTCATGAATACTGCTAGAAAAGCGCGGAGGAAGATCATTGAATAAGAAGACAAATATTGTAAGAAAAGCAAGTGAAATGATCGAAAAACCCCGAGATGTAGGTTTTTTGACAAAAGTGTCCATGTATCTGGTCACTGTATTTGTATGCCTTGGACTGATCATTGTTTCACAAGGGATAAAGCAGCATTTTGTCAGAGAGCTTGAAGTCAACGCGGATAATCTTGCGAAAGGCTATTCCCATAGTCTGAGTAAAAGCATAGAGGCGAGTTCCGTGGTGGAACAGCTGATTCATGATAAACTGCTGGGGATTTCCAGCATCATTTCAAATATTGATCGTGATCTTGTAAATCAGGATCTCATAGACCTAGCAAGGCAGATGGATGTGGGAGAGATTCATATCTATGATGTGGAAGAAATATTAACGATATCAAACGTGGAGGCGTTCATCGGATTCGTTCCACCGGAGAATCATGCGGTAAGAGATTTTTCAAAATCTGATATGAGCTTCTATATTGAACCAATCCGTGCGAATATGATCACAGGGGAATTCTACTTATACGGTTATGAAAGAATGACAGATGGTAGAGTGGTCCAGGTTGGAATCAATGCGCTAAAAGTGGAGAAGCTCATCAGTGGCTTTCACCTGAACAATATGCTCTCTGATATGATGACTCATGAAGACGTGGCTTATGTTAATTATATTTCTTCTGATGGGATCATCATCGGAAGCAGCAGCGGAGATGATATCGGAAAGGTCCTTGAAACAAAAGAAAAGAAACCTCTTTCCATGGCACTTGATATTGGAGAGTTTCAACTGGTTCCAAAAGAGAAGTACCATGACTTCATTAAGCCGGTCTATCTTTCAGGAACAGAAACAGGAATGCTTCTTATAGGCATGACATTGGACGGAACCAGAGAATCCATCAAGAATATGAATGGATTCGTGACCTTTGTCTTTGTCATGATCTATCTGGCGGCGATTATGGTGATCTATCTTCTCCATGACAAGAACAGAAGGCTCTTTTCTCTGGCATACGAGGATGACATCACAAATCTGCCCAATGCAAAATTTCTGCGAAGAATGCTCACCTATGAATTGAGGCAGTCACCAAGGGACAAACTGGCTCTGATCATGGTCCATGTACCCAGATTCAGCAAAATCACCATGGCGAAAGGCTATGAAGAAGGTGATACTATTCTGCAGGATATCGCAAAAAATATCAGCGCGCAGGATATTGAAGGAGCCAGGCTTTTCCGGTATTCCGAAGAGAAGTTCATGATGCTCATCAGAAACTACGAGGAAAAAGAGACTCTTGTACAGATCATGGAGAATCTGAGTCAGGTGATTCCTCTCCAGGAAGAGCGTGCAGCGGAGAAGAGGTACAATACCCTGGCCTTCGGAGCACTTGAAATCGGTGATAAGTACAAGGGGGAAGTGGAAGCACTGAAAGATGTGCTCATCGCACTGAATAATGTGGATGATGACGGATCGAAGTCGTATGTATTCTTTGATGAAGTGATGGAAATGAATATCACAAGAGAAAATCTGATTGAAAATGAACTGAAGCTTGCCATTGGAAACCAGATGGAAGACATCATTGTGATGGCCTATCAGCCTCTTATTGATGCAAAGACAGAAAAGATCATTGGACTGGAAGCCCTGGCAAGAATGAATTCAAAAATGTATGGAATGGTTTCTCCTCTGGAATTCATCCAGATTGCGGAAAAAAATGGAATTATGGCGGATCTTGGGAAACTGATCCTTGAAAAAGCGGTGACTTTTGAGAAGAAGCTTCTTGAAGAAGGATACGGAATCAGAGTGGCTGTGAATATTTCTCCGATTCAGGTGATACAGGATGATTTTGTTGCCATGGTGAAAAGCATCATAGAAAAAGCGGACATTGATCCTTCCTCTATAGAAATTGAAATTACAGAGTCTGTTTTTCTGAGCAATTATGAACTGGTCAACAGAAAGCTGAAAGTACTTAGAGACATGGGCTTATTGGTATCCATTGATGATTTCGGCACAGGATATTCTTCCTTTTCAAGACTGAAGGAACTTCATGTGGACTCGGTCAAGATCGATCAGTATTTTATCCGAAGAATCACAAAAATTCTTCCCGATGAACTGATCACGGGAGACATCATCAGAATGGTTCATAAATTCGGACTTACAGCTGTGGCTGAAGGTGTCGAGACTATAGAAGAAAGAGATTACCTCATCAGCCAGGGATGCGATGTCCTCCAGGGCTATTATTACAGCAGACCAATGTTTGAAGAGGATACATTATCCTATATCAGGAAACAGAATGAATAGAACAACACAAATGAGTGATAGATGAGAGGATCCATAAAGAATTCAGATCATCAAGGGAGAAAATATGTGGGCAATAAGCACCATGGCAGAAAATAAAGACCTGATCCTGATCCTCCTCCTGCTGGTTTTGGCCGCGCTGGCTCTTTATTTTTTTATGAAATATAGAAAAACTGAAGAAAAAGCTGGTTTCGCCCGAAGACACGTGGAAATGGGACTTCACTTCTATGATGAGGACAATCGGTTTTTATCCGTAAAAGATGAAGAGTATAAATATTTCCTGGTGAATGACGCCTATGTTTCTGTACTTGGAAAAAAGAAAGAGGATTTACTGGGCAAGACGGATGCGGAAGCTTTTGAAGAAGAACTGGCAACGAAGCTATATGAAGTAGACAGAAAGATACTTGAAACAGGGAAACAATCAGATCAGGAAGTGGACTACAATGGGCGGACATACAAAATGCATAAATTCCCATTGATCCTACCAAATGGCAAAATGGGAATCGGTGCCTATACTGAAGACATCACGGATGCACAAAGAAGGCGAAGAGATCGTGAAAGAATCATAAGAAGAAATGAGATCCTTCTTGATGTGTCAGCAAAGGAATTCAGTTCTTCTCATGAACAGCTTGACTATGTTCTAAAAAAAGCGCTGGTCATGACTGATTCCACCTATGGATATATCTATCTTTATAACGAGGAGGATGAGATCTTCATCCTGGAGAATTTCTTAAGAGAAGGAGCGACCACTCCAGACCGTAAGACAGAGCAGCAGAAGTACAGGCTTGATAAAATGGGTTTATGGAGTGAATCCGTACGAACCAGAAAATCCATGATCTATAATGGAACAGATCATGCAGAGAGTAAAAATCAAGAAGGCAGTATAGTAGACTTCAATATGATGACGGTACCCGTAATCATAGAAGATCGGATTCTTGCGGTAATCGGTGTAGCCAATAATCCGGATGGATACAGGACAGTCGAAGCGGAAGAGCTCTCTCTGCTTATGACCCATGTATGGAATGCCAGAGAAAGAAGAGAGTTCACCGCTGATCTATTGAAAGCGAATCGTGACTTTGCCGCAAACAAGGATAGATTGACGCTGATTCTTAATTCTTCAGCCGAGGGCATTTATGGAATGGATATCAATGGAAACTTCACCTTCATCAATAAAAGTGCTTTGGCACTTCTTGGTTATGAGGAAGAAGAGGAGATCATTGGTGGAAACGCTCATGAAATGATCCATCACAGTACAAAGGATGGGACTGCTGTTTCAAGAGATCACTGCAGGATCATCGAATCCGTCCGAAAAGGGGATAGCATCACAGAAGAAGATGAGGTGTATTTCCGAAAAGATGGGCGCTGCTTCCCTGTGAGGTATTCAGCTCTTCCGCAGATACTAGATGGAAAGATCATCGGATCAGTGGTGTCGTTTTCTGATATCACCGATAGAAAGAAGCATGAAGAAGATGTGCTTTATCTAAGTTATCACGATACACTTACAGGTCTTTACAATAGAACCTATCTCGAAAATATCATTTCAGATCTCGAGCTTGAAAAGTATCTGCCGCTCAGTGTGGTGGTTGGTGATGTCAACGGACTGAAACTGTCTAACGATATTTTCGGTCATAAGAAAGGGGATGAATTCCTCGTTAAAATCGCACAGATCATTAAAGACAATACCCGAAATGAGGATGTTCTTTTTCGAGTGGGTGGAGATGAGTTTTATCTCTTTTTCAAGAATACAGATGAAAATACTGCAAGGATCATCATGGACCGCATCTCTCGCAATATCTGCAAAGAAGACTTCCATGGGGTACGGGGTGGAATTGCTTTAGGTCTCTCTGTCAGAAAATCCGAAGAAATTTCTTTGGAGAAGGTCATGAGTGATGCAGAGCAGGAAATGTATCGTGAGAAAACCCTGACAAAGAGCGAGAACAGTACCAGGCAGCTGAAAGCTTTTGTAGAAATCATCATGAAAAATGAAAAGGAACTGGATCACGCTGAAAACACCTTAAAAATTGCGACTGATATTGGGGAAGCTCTGTCACTTTCAACAGATGAGATGAACAAGCTGAAAGATGCGGCTTATGTACATGACATTGGAAAAATAACCCATATGATGAATGAGCATGAAGACAGATATGATCTGGCCACCAGAAAAGACCATGCCGTCATCGGGTATCGAATACTCAGTTCTTTTGAAAAAACCATGGATATTGCAGGGATTGTCCTGTCTCATCATGAGAAATGGAATGGATCGGGTTATCCAAAGGGACTAAAAGGAGAAGAGATTCCGCTCCTTTCAAGAATAATTACGGTGGCGGAAAGATATGACAGACTTACATCGATATATAGTACCCCTTCCATTACAGAAGAGGAAGCATTTTCAGTGATGAAAATGGAGTCAGGCACAATTCTTGATGGTTCACTGGTGGAGCTCTTCATCGAGATGAAAAAGAAAAAGTTCAATGGAACATTTGATTCCTGATCTAATGATAGGAGAAAACGCATAGATGGAGCCATACTTCTCCAGCGGCGTTTTTTCCTGTTTCAAAAGCAGGTAATAAATCAGCAAAAATATATGAGAGTGAGTAAATATTATTTCAAAGCATAATGGTTTTTCATGTCTTGTATGCTAAAATGATTTAAAGAATATGTAGTGCTATCATAATCATAAATAAAAGAGTTACTTCTGAACAATATACTACTTAGAGTCACATCCTTATTGGAATAACATCTGAGTAGTATGAAATAGGAGTCAGAGTAAAGATTTTCAGCTAATGGAAGGGTGAGTGAATTGAGGCAGAAGAAGGTAAGTAAGACTTATTTAAGTCTTTATATATTGGCATTCATTGGCATCACAATGATTTTTCTACTGGTAGGTTTTATCATGGTCCATACATTCACCAGTTATGTGCGTGGAGAAATGGTGAGAAATGCAACTTTTACGGCAAAGAGTTATTCCTATACGCTGGAGAAGAACATTGAAGCCTATGATGCAGTAACGGAACTGGTGGAAGACAAAATTGAAGCAGCCGGCAACGGCCTCATCAATGCGGAAAACCCCCTTGAGCTGGACCTTAGTAAGGTAGCTGAAAAGCTTAATGTGGATAGTATTGATATCTATAATGCCGAAGGCGTTGTAATCAGTTCTGCCTATCATGGTAATCTTGGCTGGACAGTTTATGAAGGTCATCCTGTTCATGCATTCTATCTAAGTAATCTGGATAGTTACATGGGTCCGATCAGAACCAATACCATCTCTAATCTTGAGTTTCAGTATGGATATTATCGAATGAAAAATGGAGGGTTTGTACAGATCGGTGTTTCTGCAGATCATATCAATTCCTTTGTCGATAATTTTGAAATGATCAATAATTTCAACAAGCTGAAAAATGGGAACAGTCTTCTTCATCTGACCTTTATCAATAATGATTTCAGTGTTCTGGCCAGTACGGAAACAGATCAGGTAGGGGAAGTTCTTGAAAATCCATCGATTAAAGAAAGCATAGAGAATGAAAAAGAAGTCGGTATCTATACAAAAATCGGAGAAGAGGACGTTTATCAGGTCTATGTGCCTGTCTATAATGAAGAAGGTCATTTTGGTACCCTTGCAGTGTCCCAGAGCATCAAAGAGACTAATCTTCTTATGAGAAGATTTGCAGGTGTAGGTCTCTTAATTCTGTTCTTCATTTATGGTGCACTGCTGATTATTTTCAACGCTTCTTACAAACGTTTTAAAAACCTTATGAATCTTGCCTATTATGACAAGACAACGAAACTGCCCAACGATGAGTATCTGAGAATTATTCTGTCTGATGAGAGAGAGATGATTGAGGAGAGAAAAAGAGCGCTGATTCTTGTGAAACATGCCTACTTTAAGCCCCATCAGTCTGAAAACAGACATGAATACACTTCTGAGATTATAGGAAGAATCGGGAATGCTATTCCCGGTCTGGTGAATTTCCCTGTTCATGTATTTAACTTTTCAGAAGACAAGTTTATTCTTCTTGCAGAGGATTACAAGAATAAACTGGAGCTCATCACCTTGGTGGAAGAAGTGACAAATCTGTCCAGAGATAACTTCAATGTTCATGGAAACATTGAGTACATGAACATCAAGTTCGGAATAACAGAAATGGATGGAACAAATAAAAATATGGATCAGCTTGTCAAAGAAGCTTCTGTCTCTCTTTCAAGTATCAGAGAGACAGAGGAAGTGAATTACGCCTTCTTCTCCTATCACACGGGAAGAAAACTTCAGATGGAAGACGTGATTGAAAATGAGCTAAAAGAGATTATTAAAGATGAGAGTGGCGGGGGAGTTCATCTACTGTATCAGCCGATCATTTCGCTGAAAGATGGTTCAGTGTCCTCTTTTGAGGCTCTAGCTCGTTTCACCTCCAAAAAATACGGTGAAGTTCCTCCTGAGAAATTCATTGAAATAGCGGAAAAGAACAATCTGATGGTTCCCCTGGGTAATCTTATTTTTACCCAGGCTTCAAGATTTGCAAAGAAGATGTATGAAAAAGGCTATGATCAGGTAAGAGTATCGGTGAATATTTCAGCAATTCAGTTTCTGCATGAAAATTTTCTGGAGGATATACTGAGAATCACCAAGCATGAAGGCATCACTGGCAATCATATTATACTGGAAATTGAGGAATCAGTTCTTGCAGATAACTTCAAAGAACTGAACAGGAAGCTTATGGAGATAAGAAATCACGGCTTTATGGTAGCACTGGATAATTTCGGAACCAGTTACTCTTCTTTACGAAGTCTGAAAGAACTAAATGTGGATATAATGAAAATCGACAAGTCCTTTATAGAACCTATTGCCTCTGGAGACACAACCGAATTTATCACAAGTGATATTATATCTCTGGCCCATAGACTGGGCATAAGGGTTGTAGCTGAAGGCGTGGAGACGGAATCCCAGCTGGAGTATCTGTTTCATGCAGATTGTGACTGTGTTCAGGGTTATGTTTGTGGTAAACCTTCTAAACCTGAAGAGGCCAGTCTTTCACTCATTGCAAGTCCAAACCCTTCCTGGATCAGAGTCATGAGAAGAAAATTCCCTTTCGTGACAAGACAGGACTTCGCTCCGGATGAACCAGATCCGAATGCCGCATACTAATATTCTGAAACAGTCTGGACATACAGACACACTAAAACCCTATTCAGATGATCTGAATAGGGTTTTAGTGGTAAGCGTCAAATAGGAAGCACATAGGAAAGCCCCATGAATTATGAGAAAATC
>CAZXUT010000009.1:0-61131 GCA_964643785.1 uncultured Proteiniclasticum sp. | reverse complement strand
AACTCTATTACAGCTTGTTTCAAAAGTTAATCTTAAGTTAATTTTCATAGAGTAAAATGACAAAAGAATCAAACAATACAGCTGAATACAAAGAACCTAAAAGATTGATATATATTGTGGATAAGTGCTATAATATTATCTGGGCCATTATACCTTTTGTTTAATAATGAGGAATGAGTGTGGCTTAACTTGATAATAAGATTTAAATAAAAATTTGGAGTTGAAAAAATGGGATTATTTGATAAGGTTTTTGGAACCTACAGTGAGCGAGAAGTGAAAAGAATAGAACCTCTTGCAGACAAGGTAGATGCCCTGGATGCTGAATTTCAAAAACTGACAGACGAAGAGCTGAAGGCAAAGACAGCAGAATTCAAGGAAAGACTGGAAAAAGGGGAAACTCTGGATGATTTATTACCAGAAGCTTTCGCCACAGTAAGAGAAGCCTCAGCAAGAGTGCTTCAAATGAAGCATTTCCGTGTGCAGATCATTGGTGGTATCATTCTGCATCAGGGAAGAATTGCTGAAATGAAAACTGGTGAAGGTAAAACACTGGTGGCTACGCTGCCTTCTTACCTGAATGCACTGACCGGAAAAGGTGTTCATGTGGTTACTGTCAATGACTATCTGGCATCAAGAGACAGAGATTGGATGGGACAGATTTTTGAATTCCTGGGCATGACCTGTGGCGTTATAGTTCATGGCCTTACCAATGAAGAGAGAAAAGAAGCATACCAGTCAGATATTACCTATGGAACAAATAACGAATTCGGATTTGATTATCTGAGAGACAACATGGTGGTCTATGCTGAAAGACGAGTGCAAAGAGAACTGAACTTTGCCATAGTGGATGAGGTTGACTCAATTCTGATTGATGAAGCCAGAACACCACTGATCATTTCAGGTCAGGGAGACAAGTCCACAGAATTCTATAAAGTTGCAGATTTCTTTGTCAAGACACTGAAGAATGATGTGCACTTCACCATGGATGAAAAAGCCAAGTCTGTTGTTCTGACAGAAGAAGGTGTAGCGAAAGCAGAAGAAACCTTCCATCTTGAAAATTATGCGGAACCAAAGAATATGGAACTGCAGCATCATGTCACTCAGGCATTGAAAGCCAATTATCTGTTTAGAGTCGACAAGGACTATATGGTAAAAGATGATGAAGTAATCATCGTGGATGAGTTTACAGGTCGTCTTATGGAAGGTAGAAGATACTCCGATGGACTTCACCAGGCAATTGAAGCCAAGGAAGGCGTGAAGGTTGAAAGAGAATCTAAAACACTTGCAACCATCACTTATCAGAACTATTTCAGAATGTACAAGAAACTTTCCGGTATGACAGGTACAGCACTTACAGAGGAAGCTGAATTCAGACATACCTATGGACTGGATGTTATTGTCATACCTACCAATATGCCGATCACAAGAGTGGATCAGCCTGATCTGATTTACAGAAATGTGCAATCCAAATATAAAGCAGTCGTAGAGGAAATCAAAGAAGCCTATGCAAAAAGGCAGCCAGTACTTGTGGGTACCACATCTATTGAGAAGTCAGAAATCCTTTCCACGCTGCTGAAAAGAAATGGTATACCTCATGAAGTACTGAACGCAAAATACCATGAGAAAGAAGCTGAAATCGTATCAGGAGCAGGTCAAGCCGGTTCCATCACCATCGCTACGAATATGGCAGGTAGAGGTACCGATATCAAGCTGGGAGAACATGTTGTTGATGTAGGTGGTCTGAAAATCATCGGTACTGAAAGACATGAATCCAGACGTATCGACAATCAGTTAAGAGGTCGTTCAGGGCGTCAAGGAGATCCAGGAGAATCAAGATTCTATCTTTCACTGGAAGATGATCTGATGAGAATCTTCGGATCTGAGAAGCTTTTCGGCATGATCGACAATATGGGACTTGGAGATGATGCCATCGAATCCAAGATGGTTACAAAGTCCATAGAAAATGCCCAGAAGAAAGTCGAAGGTAACAACTTTGATACCAGAAAGACCCTTCTTGGTTATGATGATGTCATGAACATGCAAAGAGAAGTTATATACGGTCAGAGACAACTGGTTCTTGAAGGCAAAGACCTGAAAGACAATATTCGTGCAATGCTTCACAATGTTGTAGCAACTGCAGTGAATACTCATCTGTCAAACGGCTCTGAAAGAGATGAAGGAATCAGAAATCTCATCATCTATATGGAAGATGTTTTTGTTCCACACGGTTCATTAAGCGCTGAAAAATTAGAGAAAATGAGCAACCAGGATATAGAAGAAATGCTTTATGATATCGGTGTTTCCATTCATGAAGAGAAGGAACAGGAAGTCGGCGAACAGATAAGAGAAATCGAACGAGTCATTCTTCTTAAAGTCGTAGACACCAAATGGATGGAACATATCAACAATATGGATCATCTGAAAAGAGGAATCGGGCTTCGTGCATATAAGCAGCAGGATCCTGTGCAGGCATACCAGTTTGAAGGTTCGGAGATGTTTGATGAAATGATCCGTTCCATCAACAATGACACGATCAAATACATTCTGCATATTGCAGTGCGTAAAGAAGAAAAAATAGAGCGTGAAGAGGTTGCCAAGGAGACATTCACCAATCAGGATACAACATTGAAGCGAAAACCTGTTGTGAAGAACTCCAGAGTGGGTAGAAACGATCCTTGTCCATGTGGCAGCGGAAAGAAGTATAAGAACTGTCATGGTGCAGCGAAATAGATGAAACGAATAGACTTGGGTGACCAAGTCTATTTTGAAATGAAATGAATAACAGGGAGTGATGAAAATGTTACCTAAAATGGTAGAAGCAGTTAATGAACTGAAAGGCTTCAAAGAATCACTGGATGAAATCCGGGTGTCTCTTTGACATCGAAGCTTTGTCTAGAAGAAGAGAAGAGCTTATTTATAAAATGCAGGAACAGACTTTCTGGGAAGATCTGGAAAAAGCGAAGAGTATAACTCAGGAAGAAAAGAACATTGAAAATGTGGTGAAAGAATATCATGATCTTACTTTGAGAGTAGAAGATGCCATGATGATGATTGAACTTTCCGAAGAAGATGACGAGATGATGGAAGATCTTCTGCGTGAAGTCAAAGATCTCAAGAAAAGCATTGATGCCATGCATCTACGTGTCCTCTTATCTGAAAAATATGATCATAACGATGCTATTCTGACTCTAAAAAGCGGAGTAGGTGGCACTGATGCGCAAGACTGGACCTCCATGCTTCTTAGAATGTACACAAGATGGGCAGAAAAGAAAGGCTATAAGGTGGATCTTGTAAATCTCATAGAAGGAGATGAAGCGGGTATCCGTGATGCCACCTTAAAGATATCAGGACCTTATGCTTATGGGTATCTCAAGGCGGAAAAAGGAATTCATAGACTTGTGAGAATATCCCCGTTTAATTCCAGCGGAAAACGTCAGACGAGTTTCGCCTCAGTTGAAGCTGTCCCTATGCTTGAGGATGACAGTGAAGTGATTATAAAAGACGAGGAACTGAGAATCGACACCTATAGAAGTACAGGGGCTGGTGGACAGCATGTCAATACAACGGATTCTGCTGTTCGAATCACACATCTGCCCACAGGGATCGTAGTCACCTGTCAGAATGAGAGAAGTCAGGTTCAGAATAAAGAAACCGCAATGAAAGTACTGAAGGGGAAACTTGTGGAAATCAAAGAAAGACTGCACAAAGAGAGAATAGAGGACATCACCGGCGAAATGAAGGATGTGGGTTGGGGAAGTCAGATCAGAAGCTATGTGTTTAATCCCTATAATCTGGTGAAAGATCACCGCACCTTAGCTGAAGACGCTAATGTAGACAGTGTGATGGATGGAGACATCGATCTCTTTATCAGTGCGTATCTTAAGCAAAATAGCAACGGCAGTCTGTAAACGGAAGTAGGAGAAATTAATGAATATAATTGATAGAATAGCAAAAGAACTGAATATAAGAAAAGACCAGGTGGAAGGAACCGTAAAGCTGCTTGATGAAGGAGCAACAGTTCCATTTATCGCCAGATATCGAAAAGAAGCAACAGGGTCTCTAGAAGACCATGTAATTCGTGATCTTCACGAAAGACTGGAATACCTTAGAGGTCTGGTACAGAAAAAAGAAGATATTCTAAGATTTCTGACAGAGCAGGGAAATCTCACGGAAGAACTTAAAAAGGACATTGAAAAGGCCGAGACCATCACAAGACTAGATGATATCTATCTGCCTTTCAGACCGAAAAAGAGAACCAGAGGAACCATCGCCAGAGAAAAGGGGCTGGAACCTTTAGCTGAGTATATTCTTGGCGGAGAAAAAAATTCTAAAGAAAAAGCGAAGGAATTCATCAGCGAAGAAGTGGAGACCGAAGAAGAAGCCATGAAACTGGCCATGGACATCATGGCAGAGACCATGTCCGAGGATGCAGACCTTAAGGGTATGCTGAGAAATGTCTTTGTAAAGACCGCTGAACTGAAAACCACCGGTGACAAAGAAAACACTTCCTATGAAATGTATTACGATCGAACGGAATTTGCACTGAGAATGCCGAGCCATCGAATTCTCGCCATCAATCGTGGAGAGAAAGAAGGAATTCTGAAGGTGAGTGTAAGCGTGGATGAAACCAGAGCTCATAGAGCAATCATGGGAAGATACATCACAAAGGATGAAGAATGCAATGCAATTATTCACTCAACTGCTTCAGATGCATTAAAGAGATTGATTTTACCGTCACTTGAAAGAGAACTTCGAAATACATTGACAGAACGGGCTGAGAGCTCATCCATCGATGTATTCAAAGAGAATCTGAAATCCTTACTACTTCAGCCTCCTATAAGAGGGTATAGTGTCATGGGGTATGATCCGGGATTCAGAACGGGCTGCAAGGTCGCCGTTCTTGATGAAACAGGGAAATATCTTGATACAGCTACAGTTTATCCTACAATGCCAAGACAGGACATAAAGGGAACAAAGAGGGTTCTTTCGGAGCTGATCAGAAAGTATGATGTGAAGGTCATCTCCCTTGGAAATGGAACTGCATCAAGAGAATCCGAACTGGTGCTGATGGAACTGATCGAAGACCTCAAAGAGGACAATATTGATCTGTCCTATGTGGTTACCAGTGAAGCAGGTGCATCCGTATACAGTGCTTCTAAAATCGCAAACGAAGAGTATCCTGATCTGGATGTCACGGTTCGTGGAGCAATATCCATTGCCAGACGACTTCAGGATCCTTTGGCTGAACTTGTTAAAATCGATCCGAAGTCCATTGGAGTTGGTCAGTATCAGCATGATATGAACAAGAAGAAACTTGACGCTTCCTTATCCGGTGTGGTGGAGGATACAGTGAATAAAGTAGGGGTAGATCTTAATGTGGCGACACCTGCACTATTATCCTATGTTTCAGGAATCAATAAAACCATTGCGGAAAATATTGTCGCATATCGAGATGAGACCGGGAAATTCACATCAAGAAAAGAGCTCAAGAAAGTAAAAAGACTTGGAGACAAAGCTTTCGAACAATGTGCAGGATTTCTCAGAATACGAGAAGGAAAAGATTTTCTGGATACAACCGGAGTTCACCCTGAATCCTACCAGGAAGCTTATCTGATTTTAAAGGAACTTGGGTATGATAAGAAAAAACTATCTGCTCAAGGACTTCTGGAAATTGAAGAGAGAGCAAAAGCGTTTGGTTTTAAAGCGCTATGTGATCTGACAGGTCTGGGAGAACCCACAGTACAGGATATTATTATGGAACTTAAAAAACCTGGAAGAGACCCAAGAGAAGATCTTCCAAAACCTGTATTCAGAAAAGGGGTTATCGATCTGAAAGATCTTACTGAAGGAATGGTGCTGTCAGGTGTAGTAAGAAATGTTGCAGATTTTGGGGCCTTCATCGATATCGGTGTACATCAGGATGGCTTAGTGCATAAAAGTGAATTATCCAACAGTTACGTCACCAATCCTCTCCATTTCGTAAGATCCGGAGATGTTGTAGATGTGAAAGTCCTCTCAGTGGACCTGAAAAGAAAAAGAATCAGCTTAAGCATGAAAGGGCTGAATAAGGATCAGAAATCTGAGAAGACAAGCTGATAGAAATAGGATACTGCAAGAAAAACCAGGAGCTTCAAAAAAAAGCTCCTGGTTTTTCTGTGTTTATAATGTTTCACTTATGTGTCTTAATATTTTCTGGAATTCATTTCGATCGATGTTGCCTATTTTCCCTCTGAAGGAATTGAGATATATAACGAAAGGATCATCCTGCTTAAGAGGAGAAGACTCTTTATAGTGAGAGATAACACTTCTCAGCCATTTAGAAAGCTCGTCATAGGTTGTGGAATACAGAGAATCTTTATATAATCCGTAAGGATAGGAAAGAGTAAATGTATCAAGAAGCGCTAGGCCTTCTTCCATGATCGGATTTTTAATTGATGATTTCACAGTAAATTCCTCCTGATGATGAATTATTGGTGATGTTAGAGTCTTCTTTTATCGAATTCTCTAATAATTGTACCATATTTCAGGTTCTATTGACATAATTATAACAACATGATATTATCAAGTTGTAAATAAATTAAATAGCGTCTTCAGGGCGGGGTGATATTCCCCACCGGTGGTAAAGCCCACGAACCGCAAGGTTGATTCGGTGTAATTCCGAAGCCGACAGTTATAGTCTGGATGGAAGAAGAATGATTGTTTTAGCTTTCGCGCCCTGATTTCTATGAAATCAGGGCTTTTTTCTAAGCAATCTTCTGAGGATAGCAATCTTTAGGAGGGGTTTACTCATGGTAAACATATCAAAAAAAACCAATATCATCGTCAAAGCTGCACTTCTGCTGACACTGGGATTCATCCTGACTTACTTTGAATTCCCGATCATACCTGCATTCCCATGGCTGAAAGTCGATCTTTCGGCAGTACCTGTACTACTCAGCGGCTTCGCATTCGGACCACTCGTTGCAGTGGGTGTAGAGATTCTTAAAAATCTCCTTGTATTTGCCGTTAAGGGAAGCTCTACTGGTGGTGTCGGTCAGCTCGCAAACATTATTGTGGTAGGTTCATATGTCTTCACAGCATCTCTGGTTTTCAAACAATTCAAAACCAGAAAAGGTGCCATATTAGGCGCACTGTTAGGGTCTATCGTAATGATTCCACTGGCAATGCTTTCAAACTACTACATCCTGATTCCTTTGTTTTTCCCTGGAGGAATGGAAGCTGAAATGATGAGATCTTATATGTTCTTCGGCATTCCCGCATTCAACTTCATCAAGGGGATTATCATTTCCGTAGTTGGTATTCTCTTCTATGATCGCGTAGCTTCTCTGATCAATAAGGAAGCCCGATTTCAGAAACCATACCACAAACTGCACAAAGCCATCTGAAAAAAATAGATAATTAAATAAACAGAAAGTAAGCCTCTTCAGATCAACGTATCTGAAGAGGCTGTTTTATTGCATCTATTAAATCTGCAGATTCATCACGAGTGCATCTTCACCGTTGACGTAATATCTTTCTCTTTTACTGAGCGTAATGAAGCCCAAGGATTTGTAGAGCATCTGAGCTGCAAGGTTACTTACTCGAACTTCCAGGAAGACATTCTCCACATTCTTTTGTCTAAGGTGCTCAATCAGAGACCGGATCAGAGAACGGGCAACGCCTTGTCTTTTATGGTCACCTGACACTGCCACATTAATAATGTCTGCACTGTCCAGTGCGAACCAGCACTGGACATATCCGATAACTTTACCGTTATATAGTGCCACTAAGTTGAGTGCATTGGGGTTTACGGTTTCTCTTATGAGCTCATCTTTTGCCCAGGGGAGTGGGAAGGCTTCTTCAGAAATAGTGTAGACTTCATTGACATGATAAGGCTGCATTTCTACTACATCAACTATCAGGTTCATTTCAGCATACCTATTTTCTTTTCATATTCGTATTCCGCCTGACTCTTTCTCATATAGACAGGAACCAGGCTGTGAATATCATCCGACTTCCCGGATAGAATCCTTTCCCAGAGAAGATAAGGGATGTTGCTTGCTTTAGGAATATTCAAAGAAGAGGGTGCAATGGAGACTTTTTCTTTGAAGAGCAGCTCATCATCGGTTTTTTTATCCGTAATGTCTCCTAGAATCAGAATATCATTCTCTTCTTCTGCCAGCTTTTTTTTGACTTCATCTAACGTAAGTATGACTGGTTCCATAAGCGTTATCAGCTTTCCGTTTTCAAAGGTATAGAACCCTGTGTAGTAACCACCTCTCAAGGCATCGATCATTGGGACCAGAATACCATGGTATCCGTAAACGCCATAGGCGAGGATGGACAGTGCATCTGCAGCGTAAATCGGAAGATTGGACCCAAGCGCCATTCCTTTTACTGCAGAAAGGCCTATTCTAAGGCCTGTAAAGGACCCAGGCCCTGTCGAAAGGGTCAAAGCATCCAAGTCATTGGGTTTCATGTCAAGCCTTGTCAGAAGCTCTTCTATGAGCGGCATCAGGAGCACTGAGTGCTGCAGATTATAATTGATGTTGATTTCTCCCAGCATTGCTTTTTCATCTACAACTGCAATGGAGCAGTTGTTTGATGATGTATCGATACTTAATATTTTCATTATAATTCCTCCAGAAAGTCGTAATCTCTGCCGAAAGATTTCAGTGTTATTTTTCTTTCGTTTTCATTTTGTGTCTTTTCGATTTTTACATGGATGAACTCATCAGGCAATATGGGTTCGATCATATCTGCCCATTCTATGAGCGTAACCCCTTGACCGTATACATATTCTTCAAAACCCACCTGGAGTATTTCATCAATGTCATTGACCCTGTATACATCTAAATGGTAGAAAGGAATTCTACCTTCATGGTACTCATTGACAATGGTAAAGGTAGGCGAGGTAATGTTATCTGTAATCCCTAAACCCTCTGCTAAGCCTTTCGCAAAATGAGTTTTTCCTGTCCCAAGATCTCCTGTAAGACAGATGGTCATACCTTGCCCGATTTTCTTGCCGATTTTTCTGCCAATCTCCATTGTTTCTTCAACAGAGACTGTATTCATTATTCTTGTTATCATACTATCACCATAATTTCTTAATCATTTTAACATTCTTCATTATAACGTAAGCGAATCAGGAAGAAAAGCGATAAAAAAAACAGCCCGAAGGCTGTGGTTTTATTATTCGTTTTATGCGGCTTTTTTGAGGAAAGTATCCAAATCTATGGAAAAATGATGAAGGTCCGTCACTTCACCATTCTTTTCAAAACCCAGATGTTCAAACATCAATAAAGATCTTTTATTCATAGATTTGATTTTTGCATCAATCTTCTCAAATCTAAGTGAGAAAAAGGCTTCGCTTAAGGCTTTCTTCAATGCGGTTTTCCCGTACCCTTTTCCCCAGAGGTCCTTGTCTCCGATGGTTATCACGATCTCCTGGCCCGACTTCTTCGGAACAAACTTGACATAGCCTATGGATTCTCCATGAAGACAGATCATATAAAACAAGCCTTGTTGATTGAATATCTGGTTGTAGATAGGCAGATTGGATGTATCCACCAGATATCTTATCTGATCGCTTATCTGATTTTCTTCATTCAGATGTGAAACTATTTCATGATCTTCAAGCCAATCTGCAATTTTGAGCGCATCCTTCGTAAATATATCCTGTCGTAGCGTAATCATCTAATACTCCTTCTAAAACACAATATTTTCAGCATGGCTCGAAAAGCCTTATAACTGAACACTTCTATGTATTCTAATATGAAAATGGAGTAATATCAAAGGCGTAACAAGGGGATAAATCAGTTTAGCATGCTTTATCTTGATTTTACTTCAGTAATCTGTGTTTTGTTCAAGAAATCTATATTAAGTGATATCGAATTAAGATAAAAGTAAATATAAAGAGATAAAATGAGTTTCTTTGAAAATAAATGAGATATCTTACTAAAATCTAAATTTATCTGCTGATTTTTTATAGAAAAGGGAATCAAGGTATTGGGATATTTGTCTGATTATATGGATAAATATAAAGAAAACAGCCTAGTACACCGTACTAGGCTGTTTCTATGTGGCAGGGATACTAGGATTCGAACCTAGACTTACGGTTTTGGAGACCGTTGCTCTACCATTGAACTATACCCCTAAAAGCTTGCGTAGCCTTAAATCAGCTACGTTGTCTATTCTAGCATCCCTTTTGAGTGATGTCAACAATTTGCAAATAAATTCTTTACCAATTCTTTACCATGGTAACTACTTATCACCATTACTATAAATAATTACCTCTTTCAGATATCAAATCAACCATTTCAGGGCTGTCTGGAAGGGATCTAAGTCATGTTTTTTCGCGTGAAAATAAATTATTATATCTTCTGTCAGATGATGCAAGAGGTTCCCAAAAGGCCGTGTTTAAGTTATGATAAAGGAAATGAAAGATTGTATTTATTACAGGCTTTTGGAGGTGATATGGTGCTTCACGAAATATTAAAACTGGATAAGTATCCTAATGTTTCTCTAGTAGGAGCGGGCGGAAAAACCACACTCATCAATAAACTGACAGAATCCTTACGTAGGAAGAAAAAGATCCTGGTTTCAAGTACTACCGCATTCATAAAACCGGAAATCACTATGTATGATTTCATGGATTATGCTTATCATAAAGATTATGATCTAGGTAGCATCGATCGTCCTGGAATTTATATTATCGGGAAAGGGAAAAACCTGGAAGATCTCGTGCTTGGATTGACGAATGAAGATATTGAAAATATTTCCAGCAAATTCGATCATTCAATCATCGAATGTGATTTCTCAAACGGTAGACCGCTGAAAGGATTCAGAGACCATGAACCCATCATTCCTTCGAGTACAGACATAACAGTTGGAATCCTTGACATTCAATCTCTTGGGCTTGTGGTGAATGCTGCGAATATTCATCATCTCGACAAATATCTGGAACTGACAGGAAGTTCAATAGGTTCACTTGTCACAATCAAACATTTAACCAAGGTTGTGAATGACAAGTCAGCACTCTTTAAAAATGCAGTCGGTAAAAAAGTTTTATACATCAATAAAGTTGAAAAGGAAATGGATGAAGCTTTGGCTTTGAATCTTTATGAATCTCTTGATCTGACTGATATTGATTTGGTCGTAGAGGGAAGTCTCATTGAAGACCGATATTTTGTCCTTTATGAAAAGTAGTATTAACGGGGGAATCTGATATGAAATACATAATATTAAGTGACATACATTCGAACATACAGGCTTTTAATAAAGTGGTTGAAAATGAGAAATATGATAAAATCTTATTTCTGGGAGACGTAATAGGGTATGGTGCAGATCCTTATCTATGCTATAAGTTATTTCTGGAACTTGGCGGTGAAGGTGTAATTGGTAATCACGAGTATGGAGTGATCAAGCCTTTTACCTTGGTTAATTTCAGTGAAAATGCCAGAGTAGGAGTTCTACATTCCATAAAAAACCTACCGAAGGAATACATAGATCACATGAAAAAACTTCCTGAATTTCTGCAGAGGGAAGATTTTATATTATGCCATTCAATGCTGGGCTTCCCGCTTGAATTCCCATATGTTTTTCCTGAAGATAAAGACTCTATCTTTTTAAGAGAGAGCTTCGAAAACATGAAAAAACGTGGAGTCAAAGTCATGTTTACAGGGCACACTCACAAACCCTGTATTTTTAAGTACAAGAATGATGAGACCATTGAAATGTACGATTCCAAAAATGGTGATATCTATCTTGATGAGAATTATTATATCATCAACGTTGGAAGTGTAGGACAGTCAAGAAACGGGATCCCTAAAGCACATTATATTATATATGACACCTCTAACAGAAAGGTATCCTTCTGTGCTTTAGACTATAATATCAAAGAAGCTGCAAATCGTATCGAAAAAGAGGGGTTACCTGATTTCTTAGCCAAGAGACTATACCTAGGCATCTAAGGTTAAACCATTGTTTTATTGACATTCGACAATAGTTTATGATACAATTTAATTGAATACAATAAGACATGAGGTAATATTATGATAGATGAATTAAAACTAGAAAATCAGCTTTGTTTTGCAGTATATGCTTTCTCAAGAGAAATCACAAAAATCTATAGACCGTTACTTGAACCATTAGGTTTAACTTATACGCAATATCTGGTTATGATTGTTCTTTGGGAGAAGGATGGTATTTCCTTAAAAGAATTGGGTGGCAGGTTAAGACTTGATTCAGGTACTTTAACTCCACTTCTGAAGAAGCTTGAAAATGACGGAAATATTGAACGAACCAGAGATAAAAGAGATGAACGAAATCTGATCATCTATCTCAGTGAAAAAGGAAAAGAACTGATGAAAGATGCGGAAAAAGTTCCGCACAACATTGCGTGTAGTCTCCCGATGGATATAGATGGAGTAGTAGGACTTCGTGAGCAGCTCAAACTGCTTCTTGACCAGCTCGATCATCAGACCAAAGACAATATCATTGAAGAAAAATAATAGATCAAAAAGGAGCAAAGGTTTTAGCCTTTGCTCCTTTTTATCGTTCTTGATTCTCATCCAGTTTGTTATCAGCACCCATTATTGTCTCAGAACCTCTTCTGCTGAAAGTTTCACTTTCATCGATTGAAAGAGGGAAGTTGGAGGTTGTCTGTATCTCGTCTCCAAGAATATTATCTCCTATTTCATAGAGGTTGAACTTGACTGTAAAAGTGGATCCTTTTCCTACTGTTGATGTCACACTGATGGTTCCACCATTGAGTTTCACAAAGTTCTTTACGATAGTAAGTCCAATACCACTACCTTCAATAAGCTCTCTTGACTTATCAGCACGATAAAAACGTTCAAACACATTCGGCAGGTCTTCTTCAGGAATACCAATGCCAGTATCTTTTATTCGTATATAACAGTACCTTTCATCTCTGGTCAGTCTTATGGTAATCATTCCATTTCTTGGTGTAAACTTTATGGCGTTATGTAAGAGATTTGTAATCACCTGATAGATTGAATGCTTATCAGCAAGAATCAGAAAATCCGTATTTTTCTGATACATATATTTCAATCGTATGGATTTTTCTTTAGTCAGGCCTTGGAAATTATGGTAGATATCTTGAAGCACCTGCCTAATATCAAGTACGGCTATTTTTGCGACCATGCTTTCTGATTCAAACTGCTTCAGGATATTCAAGCTGTCAAGAAGTTTACCGAACCTGACAACTTCCTTATTCAGTGACTGCAGCCTCTCGGATGTCGCTGGAAGAATACCATCAATGATCGCTTCAAGATTTGTCTGCAATACATTCAGCGGATTACGCAGTTCATGGGATACATCAGTTATCAGCCTTTTTCTCAGCATATCCTGCCTGTCTAGTTTTTCACCTAAGGAGTTTATGCTGTTTCTTAATGTTTCAATTTCGACGACATCAGCTTCCGTGTTCTCTCGAGCGGACAGGTCCCCCATAGAAAGACTGTAAGCGGTCTGAGATATCTTCTCTATTGGATCTGATAGCTGACGTGCAACAAATAACGCAATCAGGACAATCAGGAATACAGCGAGAAATGCACTGATCAGGATACTCGTGGTTATTGAATTCAGAAAGTTTTCGTCTTCCTGAGAAATCACAAGGGGAGCGAACTGTCCTATGACTACATATCCGATGATATGATTCTCATTTTTTATAGGGTATTCATAAGGTACATATTGCTCCATGCTGAAGGAGGAATCCGGATTGATCTCCTTTTCTTTTTCAACAATCGTCAAAGGATCCATAGCCCATACAACGCTCTTGTCCCAGTTTAGCAAAGAGATGGTGAATGCTGATGATTCCGCTTCTCTTTCCAGACTTTTACCTGAAATGATGGTCCATCGGTTATCTCGTATATGGCTGTCTCTGAATGTATCAATAATACGTTCATCTCTTTTTGACTGATTGACCTGAAGATAGTCATTAAATCTTTCGTTTAAAGTCAGATTGATTACTACATAGGCAATCAGAAGTGACAGAAGAGCACTTAAAGAAATAGCAATCGTAATTTTATACTTAATCGATCTCAATTACTGCCCACCACCAAACTTATAACCCAGTTTAAAAACTGTCACGATATAAGATGGGTTTTTCGTGTCTTCTTCAATCTTTTTACGGATATTTTTGATATGTACATCTATCGTACGATCCACCCCTTCAAAATCAGGACCAAGAACTCTATCTATAAGGGTTTCTCTTGTAAGTACAATGCCTGGATTAGATGATAAAAGACTTAGAATATCAAATTCGATCGGTGTAAGTGCCACTTCCTCGTTCTTAAGTCTTACTTCTCTTTTATCGTGATCAATTATCAATTCTCCATTATTGAAAGAAATGACATTTTTACTGCCACTGTCATCCTTGATTCTTCTGAAAAGAGCGTTTACTCTTGCCACAATTTCTCTAGGGGAGAAGGGCTTGACCAGATATTCATCTGCACCTAAATCAAGTCCTCTGATTCTATCTTCGAGACTCGATTTGGCTGTAAGCATAAAAATGTACGTATTCGATCGAGAACGAATTCTTTTGCAGATTTCTTCTCCTGATATATCAGGGAGCATCAGATCTAAAATGACAAGATCGAAATCGACTACTTCTGTATACTCAAGTCCCTTGTAACCACGTTCAGCGGTATACACTTCATATCCTTCTTTTCTCAGATAAGCCGATATTGCTTCGAGTACTGATGGTTCATCTTCTATAATTAGTATTTTATTGATAAAAATCACCTCTTTTCCTTATGTGATTATAACACTAGCTAAGAGTGCTTGGCAAAGATTCGATTGGATTTTAACGAATGTTTTTTATAAAAAAGATTGAAACATTCTGTGATATTTCTGTGAACAATTCCTTTGAATAAATACTGCTGATTCCAATGTATATACACTTGAATCCTGATGGATGCACGATGTATAACATAGCCTAGTCTAGAATAGCTTATAAAATCTGTCAATAATAAATAATCTGACAAATGAGAAACAAATTATTCATGAACTCCTTTATATCTTCTTCATAAGTTAGACCTATAATTCGATTTGTAATAAGTTTGTAATATTTGTTAAAAATAATATAAATTCTTTAAAATTGGAGGTCGAAATGAGAAGTATAAGAAACAAGATGATTGCAGCTATCCTAGCAACATCCATACTTTATAGTGCAGGTGTACCAGTCTTTGCATCTCCGTTAACTTCAGAGCAGCAGATGGAATTGGACGCAGTAAAAAGTGAGTATGATACAATTTTAAGAAAAATGGCAGAAATAGAATCAAAAATATCAGGTATCGCTGATGAAATCACCGATATAACAATAAAGATAGATGACAATAATCAGAATATAGAGCGTCTCGATGGAGAAATAGATATCAAGAATGCTGAAATCAGTGTAACGCAAGCCAAACTGATTGAAAAAGAAACTGAATATGGTGAAAGATTAAGAGCAATGTACAAGCAGGGGAACACCAGCGTTTTTGATACAATCTTAAGTTCAGAGAGTATTGCTGATCTGATATCCCGTACAGATGCGATTGTAAAACTGGCAAAAATCGACAGAGAACTTCTTGATGAGATTCAAGAGATCAAAGATCTGCTAGATCGTCAGAAGGCTGAGCTAGATGAAGCTATGAGTTCTGTAAAATCATTGAAAGCGGATAATCTTAAAAAACTAGAAGAAGAAAAAACAAAGAAGGCTGAGGCTGAAGTTCTATTAGACGAATACGAAGATGAAGAGAAGAAAATCCTTGGAAATTTAGCAATGGCAGAGTTGTATTTTATTGGAGACAACGATGATATCATCAACAATTCCAGTAGCACAGACGCTTCTATAGAAGGAGCTATTGCAAGCCTAAGAGCTGTAAGAGCTAATATTGTGACTGACAGCACAGATTCCAAAGTTATAGATTTAATCGAAAAAGGTAAAACAATTTTAAGACAAAGAGAAATAGCCAGAGAAGCTGCCAGAGAGGCAGCAGAAGCAGCAAGAGCCGCTGAGCAAAGAGCTGCAGAGCAAAGAGCAGCTGAGCAAAGAGCTGCAGAACAGGCACAAGCTGGATCAAACTCAAATCAGACAGTTTCAACTCCAGCTGCAAATCCAACTCCAGCTCCAGCACCTAAACCTGCTGAAACACCAGCACCTGCTCCAGTGAGTAGTGCATCAGGACAAGCCGTTCTGAATTATGCATACAGCTTTTTAGGAACTCCATATGTATGGGGAGGAAGCACTCCTTCTGGATTTGACTGCTCAGGCTTCACATCCTATGTCTTCAGACATTTTGGTGTGAATCTACCTAGAGTATCACGTTCACAGGCAACTGTTGGAACTAAAGTAGCCTACTCAAATCTACAGGCTGGAGATCTCGTATTCTTTGGTAACGGTGGAATCTCACATGTAGGTATCTATATCGGTGGAGGAAATATGATTCATTCACCTAGACCTGGAAAAACTGTAGAGATTTCTACAATGAAATATCATACCTTTATCACAGCAAGAAGAGTTTTGAATTAACAGATTAATATGAATGACAAATGAATCCGAACCTGAAATTTCAGGTTCGGATTTTCTATTCTAAGCAGGCATAAAATTAACGCCATATTAATCTTCTTTTGTTATGATTACTTCATCAACAAGACAAAATCAGTGCGAATCCTTGAAGAAAAGTTGAAGCGAGAACAAAGAAAGCTTTCGAGAAAATACGAAAGTCTGAAGGTCAAAAATAAAGAAACGAAAGGAGAAGCTACCAGACGAATTATCCATAAGCAGATCATAAAGGTACAGAAACTTCATCAGAGACTTTCCAGATAGACTTAAGAATTGCTGACAGGTGGTATCCTTCAAGCAGCCTGTACTCGGAATGTGGTTCTATCAGAAAGGAACTGAAGCTATCTGATAGAACATACAGATGCGGTGCATGCAGCTTCGTCATAGACAGGGACAGGAACGCCAGCATAAATCTTCTGAATGCGAAAGTCTACACTGCGGCACCATAAAGCGCTGTAGATATGTACCGATGGTTAGTCGGGAATTCACGACTGTGGACTGTACAGGAACTTGCGAGTAGCAGCTCAGGAAGCTGAGGCGAAAGCATGCAGGAAGAAGCAGTAAAAGTTTCGGAGTGGATATTTGTCCATATTTTAGGTAGCAGAGAATAGTATTGAATGTAATAAATGTTGTAAAAGATATATTGAAACTGACAGAAGAAGAAGTCAAAAAAATGAATCCAATCAATATAATGCTGGTAGGGAAGACGGGTGTCGGTAAAAGTACGCTGATTAATCATATATTCAGAGAAAATTTAGCAGCAACAGGTATTGGAAAACCTGTCACGAAACACCTTGAAAAAATCACTAAAGAGGGAGTTCCTATAAATCTCTACGACACAAAGGGGCTGGAACTTAACCCTTCTGTTCAGAGTCAGGTAAGAAAAGAAGTATTCGATGAAATCAGAAGACTGAATCAATATGGAGAAGAAAAAGAAAAAATTCATGTCGTATGGTACTGTCTCAATGCAGGCAGCAGTCGACTTGAATCCTTTGAAGAGGGATTTATCAGAGAACTTTCAGAAGTGCTTCCAGTTGTTGTAGTCCTTACTCAGAGTCTTCAGGAAGATAATGTGAATGAGTTACTGGACTATATCACAACACTAAGACTAAACATAAAAGGAGCAGTCTCACTTATTGCAAAGCCTTATGAAATCAGCGGACATCATATTCCATCCTTTGGATTGGAAGAACTGGTGAATATAACTTTCAGTCTTCTTCCCGAAAGTGCTGAACAGGCTTTTATTAATGCCCAGAAAGTGGATGTGATGAAGAAAGCGGCTTATGCCAGAAAATGGGCAAAAGGATTCATCACTGAAACCTTCATGGTGGGCTTCACACCAATACCTTTTGCTGATGCTCCATTACTGGCCAGCAGTCAGATTGCTATGATCGCCAAAATCACCAGTATATTCGGTATCTCTGTGAACAGAGGGTTGATCACATCGATTGTATCCTCTGCAGCAGGTGTCACAGGTGCTGTTTTCACCGGCAGAACTTTGGTTTCTAATCTTCTGAAGTTCGTTCCTGGAGCAGGTACAATTGTCGGGGGCATTATTTCAGGAAGTACAGCTGCATTGATTACAACAGCTTTGGCTTATTCTTATATCAATGTAATGATCAAAGTTGCTACTTACGAATATCAGAACAAGCAGCTCGATAACAGCGAGGTCATGGAAATGATGAAAAAAGAACTTCGCAGACAGATGGATGTTGTAAAAAATGAAAAGAAGGAATAACACGATTCTCTTTTAACGCACAGTTAAATCGCGTTTTATGAAGATTAAAATAAAGCTGGTGTTTTGTTCTCTTTTTCTATATACTTAGTTAGTTATTGATACAATTGAATGAGAAAGATAGAGGTATAAAATGGCGTTAACACCTGAAAATATAAGCAAGATGAAAGCAATTATCGAAGAGAAGAAAAACAATGACAATATGAATCAGGCACAGCAAAGACCTGAGAAAAGTCAGGGAAAACAAAGAAAAGGTATTAAGAATAAAAAAACCGGCGGAGTTTTCGACAAATAATACAAATAATCCCCAGACAAGTGCAATCACAATCTGCACCTGTCTGGGGATTTCACTTTTTTCAGATCATAAAACCAACTGGTTATCCTTGTCACTTAAGCTCAGTTTTATAGTCTCAATATGATTCATATGTAATAATTCCAATGCGTAATCATCAACTCTGTAGTCATCCAAGTAGTAGATGGCTCTGATTCCAGACTGAATAAGTGCTTTTGTACAGTTTAAACAGGGAAAATGAGTCACGTAGATTTTTGAATCTTTGAGCGGAATACCTTCTCGAGCACAGTAGGCGATGCAGTTGATTTCAGCATGAAGAGTTGCGATACAATGTCCATCTCTCATGATATGTCCAATGTCGTCACATTGAGGCGTCTTGCTGCCTACACTGCCGTTATAACCTGTGGCAATGATCCGATTGTCCTTATTGACCATAACAGCTCCTACATAAGCACGGTCGCATGAGGAGCGTTCTGCAAGCACTCCTGCAATACTCATGAAATATTCGTTCCAAGGTTGTCGGATTCTTTTTGGCTTATCGCTTTTCACAATTTCATAACTTTTTTCACTCATTATTTATACACCTCTTTTATATTCCATCTCCACATGGGGAATGTCGTCTTCCAGATAGGAGTCGCGGTCCGTCCTTTTAAAACCGTGCTTTGCATAAAACGCCTGTGCATGGCTTTGAGACGATAACATAATATGATGTTCTTCCAATTCTTCAGCACATCTGATAGATTCTCTCATCAGAATATCTCCATAGCCTTTCCCTCTGAATTTCGGACTCGTAATCACACGACCGATCGAAGCAGTGGGATATTTAATACCACTTTTAAAGACGCGTGCATAGGCTGCAATTTCATCGCCTTCTAAAACCTGCACATGGTAAGCTTTGTCGTCGTATCCATCCAGATCCTGGTAAAAACAGGTCTGTTCTAGAATGAATACTTCAATTCTGAGCTGAATTATCTTATAGAGTTCCTCTTTTGTTAATTCCTTGAATGATTTAATCACGACTTTCATATAAACCTCCGTAACTCAGTTCTGTCATCTTTTTTATTAATATATCATGTTTTCTCCATATGCAAAATCAAAATGTGAAAAAAGTCAGAATATGGTAAAATAAACTATAAAGAAAGGGAGGTGCCCCGTGGAAGAAAATTCAAAGAAAAAATATGAAAAAGAAAAGGAAAAGCTCGCTACGAAGCTTGGATATCTGCAAAGGGTGTTGAAAGAGTATAAAGTGCCTGTCATGATTGTTTTTGAAGGAGTTCATGCAGCTGGCAAAGGAAGACTATCCAATGAGCTTCTTATAGCCTTGGACCCACGTTATACGAAGTTCTACGCAACTCACACTCCCACAGAGATTGAGAAAAGAAAGCCGT
Organism: uncultured Proteiniclasticum sp.; assembly: GCA_964643785.1. Taxonomy (GTDB): domain Bacteria; phylum Bacillota; class Clostridia; order Clostridiales; family Clostridiaceae; genus Proteiniclasticum. The sequence goes on along the minus strand of CAZXUT010000009.1, from coordinate 41,167 downwards.
TTCTCTGGCAGTATTTTTTAAATACGCCAAGTAATACAGCAATCACAATTTTTTACAGAAGCTGGTACTCGCTCTATATAGCCATGAAAAACGGTACGGTGAAAAATGAGCGCTATAACGGTAATAAGGTATTACTGGAAGAAATCAGAAGCTTTGAAGAAACCATGAAAGACAATGGTACAGAACTTCTAAAATTCTATGTGGAAGTGGATAAAGATCTTCAGAAAGAGCAGATCATGAAAATGTATGATAATCCCAGAACCATGTGGAAAGCTCAGGAATACGATCGTGATAACGACGACGAATATAAAAAAGAAATGGAAGAAATTGTTGAAGAGAATGAGAAATCCTGGATCAGACTTCAATACGAAAATCGTTACAAGTCTGTGAATGAACTTCTTAAAATTGTGGTGGAAAGATTAGAGCAAAGAGTTAAAGCGGAGAAGAAAAAAGCAGAAGGGGACAAACCGGACAACGATGGTTTCTTTAAAGGAAAATTCACGAATATCCTTGAAAAATATGAGGGCAACGACGAAATAGATAAAGATGAATACTACGAACGTCTCATAAAGCTTCAGAAGGAAATGCGCGATGTACAGTATACGCTGTATGAGAAGAAGATACCGCTGATCATTGTCTATGAAGGATGGGATGCAGCAGGCAAAGGCGGGAACATCAAAAGAGTGGTACAGCATCTGGATCCGACGGGGTATGAAATCAATACGACAGCAGCTCCATCTGATATTGAATTCAAACACCATTATCTGTGGCGTTTCTGGCGTGACATTCCTAAAACAGGTCACATAAGCATCAACGACCGTTCATGGTATGGAAGGGTTATGGTAGAGAGAGTAGAAGGCTTTGCATCCAATAAGGATGTTAAACGCGCATACGATGAAATTAATGCATTTGAGAAATCACTTACCAATTTCGGTGCGATCGTCATCAAATTCTTCATTCATATTTCTAAGGAAGAACAGCTGGAGCGATTTGAATCAAGAAGGGATGATGAAGATAAGGTCTGGAAAATCACCGATGAAGACTGGAGAAATCGTGAGAAATGGGATCATTATCAGGAAGCCATCAATGATATGCTGGATAAAACTTCAACAGAAAAGGCTCCTTGGTATGTGATCAACGGCAACAGCAAAAAATATGCTCGAATAAAAGCGCTGGAGACTATTCTTGATACATGTTACAGATCTTTTCTTGATAAGTAGTTAACAAACAAACAGTCAATATAAGGGTTTATTTTTCATCAAAAAGATAATATTTCTACACTTTTCTATAAAAAAGACATTTGGAAACCTTTTCAAGTGTCTTTTTTTCATAATGATTTCTTTGATTCAGTAATAGATTCGTAGGACTATTTGAAAAAATTTATGAATCTGAGAAATGTAAAATGGAAAATCAGATTTGTATTGATATTGTTTTCATAATAAGACTATAATAAAACATGTAATTTTTAGGGTTGCAAAATTCTTAGCATAATATCTATAAATAATCTAAGAGTTAACAATCTCTAAATTTAAAAAGGGGGATATATTATGGAAGAAAACAGAGGTACTTGGTCGTCAAGATTCGGCTTCCTCATGGCTGCGGTTGGTTCTGCGGTTGGACTTGGAAATTTATGGAAATTTCCGTACCTTGCCGGTGAAAACGGTGGAGGCGCATTCGTATTAGTTTATATCGTACTTATTGTTTTATTAGGTTTTACACTGATGCTTGCAGAAATGACAATTGGTAGAAAAGCAAACTCTGATGCCTACGGGTCTTACAACAAACTCAAGAAAGGTTGGGGATTTGTTGGTGGATTTGGTGTTCTTGCTGGTTTTCTTATTCTTTCTTACTACTCTGTAGTTGGTGGATGGGTAATGAAGTACATCACTGCTTCCTTCACAGGAATCGGTGCAGATAAAGCAGGGTATTTCTCTAACTTTATCTCATCACCTGTTGAACCGATCATCTATCATCTTATTTTCATGGGACTTACTGCAGTAATCGTTATTCGTGGTATTTCCGGAGGTATCGAAAAAGCGGCGAAAATTATGATGCCTGCACTGTTCGTACTTCTTATGATAACAGTAATAAGATCTGTTACGCTGGATGGCGCAATGGAAGGAATCAAGTATTTCATTACTCCTAATTTCTCTGAAATCACACTTAAGGTTGTAATTGCAGCTCTTGGCCAGGTATTCTTCTCCCTGAGTTTAGGTATGGGTATCATGGTTACTTATGGTAGTTACTTGAACAAAGAAGAAGATCTTGAAAAGGATGCATTTATTATTCCTTCACTGGATTCACTGGTTGCTATCCTGGCTGGTTTTGCACTTCTTCCAGCGGTATTTGCATTCGGATTTGAACCTTCAGAAGGACCTGGACTTATGTTCATCACCCTTCCTGCAGTATTCGAAGAAATGCCTCTTGGTATGCTCTTCTCAGGCCTCTTCTTCTTGCTGGTATTCTTTGCTGCTCTGTCATCCTCCATTTCACTGATGGAAGTTACAGTAGCCTTTGGTATTGACCAGTTCAAGTGGAGCAGAAAAGCATCTACAATTTTCTTCACAACACTGATGTTCATCATCGGTATTGGTGCTTCCTTATCCATGGGTGCATGGAGTGATTTCCTTATTCCTTGGATTGATGGTAATTCCTATGGAATATTCGATTTCCTTGATGTACTCACATCTTACTATCTGTTACCACTAGGTGGACTACTTGGTGCAATCTTTATCGGATTCATCTGGGGCGTACCTAATGCAGTTAAAGAAATCAAGATGGGTAGCCCATTCAGAACTGAAAAGCTATGGACTGTACTGATCAAGTATGTAGTACCGGTTCTAGTATTTATTATCCTTCTGTCCACAACAGGGCTTTTGGATAAGATCATCGGGTAGTAAAAAAACTACTACCAAGTACGCATATCGAAAAAATATATCTAACACAAAAGACTCCAGCCGTTAAAGCTGGAGTCTTTTGCATTGAAAAAGGGGCTTATACAGCCACCTTGATTGATCAGCTATTCTAGACGAAACGTACATCCAGAGTCATTTTATAAAGATACCTGAATTTAGATAAATAATTCTTCAGTTCATCCTGCTTAAAAATAGGATTGAGTTTAGTATGTACTTCCATGATCATCGCAGTTTCAGTCAGGGTAATGCTCTTTATAATGGTTTCGTTTGAAACACCATGATTAAGTGCTTCTGCAATCTTAATGAGGATCCCTAGCATCTCAATGATTTTGATGTCTCTCACTGAAAGGATTTTTTTATTGAAAAACTCTTTCAGTAGATCATTTGCTGAAAAAATCGATGCTGAGGAAGCAGCCATAAGGATCTGCTTCTGACTTAAGCCGTTGATGGGCGCATTTAAAATGCTGTAGAAGGTATTTCTGTCTCTTTGGAAATAGTTGATGTTTGTTCCGATGTCAAAGAGATAGGTAGCGGTTTTGAGCACTTTTCCATTGCCCAGAAGCTGCGGAAAGTTTTTACAGAGGGCGGAGTACATGACTCTGACCAGTTTAAACAGATCCTTGCCTTCATATCCTTTGTACATATGATTTTCAATGATGTTGTCCAGAGAGAACTCAAGGACATCATGCACTCGTTTGTTTCTCCCCAGAAGGTGCTCGAAAAGCAGCCCATCTCTTATGCCAGCATTGGATACAAATAGTTTTCTGGAGTTCTGATATTTCATGAATACATTTAGTGTAGCCAGAGATCCGATAAAGATGTCTTCACGGTCTCGGCTTAATCCGTAAATACGCTTTACAGTACCATCGATATAGTCACGAACAAGATCATAGATGGTTTCAACATCTCTTTGCTCCATGCTGTAGTTGTGGGATATGAACATTGCATTGTCTTTTCTGAAACGGTCTATTTTTCCAAGCGTTCTGATTGAACCTCCAATACCGACAACAGGAAGACCTCTCGCATTTTTCAGCCAGGAGATATTTCTGAACGCCTGCTTCAGATAGTTATGCAGATTCTGTTCATCTTTTTTGTTCTTCTTCAGATCGAACTTTTCCGTAAGCACAATACTTCCGAATGGGATAGAAATGGATTCCTGCAGGATTTTATCCTGAATAAGGGCTATTTCAGTACTGCTCCCTCCAATATCAACCATTAGACAATTATCCAGGTCCAGGGTGTTGACGGTGGCGTAGTAATCATAGAAAGCCTCTTCTTCACCTGATAAAATACGGATATCATTTCCTAATGCAACTTTTGCACGGGTCAGGAAATCTTCTTTATTTTTGGCTTTTCGTATAGCTTCAGTGGCTACCGCAATTACATCAGTGACATCTTTGGAATCCATGTATTCCTTGAAATACTGCAGTACTTTTATACCGAAGTCTATTCTGTCTTTATTCAGGTGTCCGTCTGCCATATCCTGTCCGAGTCTTGCAGATTGCCTGACTTGCCCGACAACAATATAGTTTTTTCCATGAACTTCATATATGACTAGCCTCATGGAGTTTGAGCCTATATCTATAATTCCTACTCTCATTGCTTCTCCTTTCATTAGTTATAACTAAGATTAATTTCTTCTATTATATAACTAAAGAGACATATTTCACAAAATTATTGAGAAATAAGATATTCAACAGTCAGAAATCTCTAAAACACTGGATTTGTTACAATTAAGTCGCAATTATTATATAATTTTGAATTCATAATAAGTTATAATAGAAATATATAACAAAAGAAACTGAAGAAAGGGTTGTAAATATGGATCAGTATCAATCAGCTCCAAAGGATTTTATTAACAGAGAACTGAGCTTTCTTGAATTCAATCATCGTGTATTAGAAGAAGTGAAAGACATAAACAATCCTTTACTGGAACGTTTAAAGTTTGCAGCCATCGTGATTTCAAATCTGGATGAATTTTACATGATTCGCTATGGTACGTTATCTGACCAGATTCACGCAAAGATATATAAGCGTGATTCTTCTGGAATGACGCCGAAGGAACAGACCCTGGCTATCAATAAGCGTACTAGGGTTTTACTCAGTGACCTATATGAACTTATCAATGGTGATATAAAAAAAGAGCTTAAAAAGCTCGGCATAGAGTTCTTGAATCATCAGGAACTAAATGAAGAACAGACCACTTTTATTGATAAGCTCTACATCAACAGCATTTATCCGGTCCTTACACCAATGGTTGTGGACTCAACTAGACCTTTCCCACTCATCACTTCCGAAACACTGAATATTGCTGTTCTTCTGGAAGATAAAAAATCACTTGAAAATCATCATATAGGTACAATACAGGTTCCCAATGTGCTTGATCGGTTCTATTATCTTCCAGGTGGCAAAGGAGAGAACAAAAAATATATCATGCTTGAAGAAATCCTGAAACTCAAAATACAAGATCTCTTCAACGCTTTTGATATCTTAGGTTATTCCTGTTATCGTATAAGTAGAAATGCAGACCTGGAATATAATGAGGAAGAGGCGGATGATCTGCTGGAAGTCATTAAAGAAACAATCAAGCTGCGCAAGTGGGGGAATGTAATCAAGCTGGAAGTGGAGGACAATGTTTCTGGCGAACTTCTTGAATACCTCATGGACGAATTTGAAATTACGGAGAATAACGTATTTAAGATCCGAGGTCCATTGGATTTAAGATTCCTGCATAAAGTCAGTTCAATCCCTGCAGATGATTCGTTAAGATTTAAAGAAATCATCCCATTGCCTGTCCCTGAACTTCTTGTCCATGATGATCTGTTTCAGTCCATTGCGCACAAGGATGTTCTGCTGCATCATCCATATGACAGTTTTGCCACGATCATCAAACTGATCACGCAGTCAGCCATCGACCCTGATGTACTTGCAATCAAACAGACACTCTACAGGGTGTCCGGCAATTCTCCCATCGTAAAAGCACTGGCTGAAGCAGCCGAGAATGGAAAACAGGTAACCGTCCTCGTAGAACTGAAAGCCCGATTTGATGAAGAGAACAATATCAACTGGGCACTGAGACTTGAAAAAGCGGGATGTCATGTGATTTACGGGGTGACCGGCTTAAAGACGCACTGTAAAGCGCTTCTGATCATCAGAAGAGAAAACAATGAAATCAAACGATATTTTCATGTAGGTACAGGAAACTACAACGACATTACAGCAAAGCTTTACACGGATGTATCACTTGTAAGCTGTAACGGAGAACTGGCAAAGGATATCTCAGATATCTTCAATCGTCTGTCAGGGCACTTCAGATATGATAAAATGAGACAAGCAACCGTAGCACCTGAAGATATGCGCAACAAGTTCACTGAACTTATTGAAAACGAGCGAAAGATGGTCAAAGATGGAAAAAAAGGCCTGATCATCGCTAAAATGAATTCTCTTGTGGATAAAGACATCATAGAAAAGCTATATGCCGCATCAAAAGACGGTGTGGAGATTGAACTCATTATTCGAGGAATCTGCTGCCTCAGACCAGGCGTGAAAGGAATCAGTGAAAACATCACTGTTCGATCTATTGTCGGAAGATTCCTGGAGCATTCGAGAATATTCTATTTCCATAATAATGGTGAAGAGGATATGTATATCGGAAGCGCTGACTGGATGGAGAGAAATCTCAACAAACGAATTGAGCTGCTTATACCCATCCATAATGCGGAGGCAAAGCATAAACTCAAGACCATCCTGGAGTATAATCTAAAAGACAACGTGAAAGCCAGAATCCTTCAGTCCGATGGAAGCTATAAGAACGTCCAGACAAAAGACGATCCTTTTAACTGCCAGGAGGAACTCATCATTCGAACACAGAAAAAATTCAGCAAGTATAGAAAGAGACTTGTAAAACTACAACAAGAAGGTCATTATTCAACATAAAATTGGGGGTAATCGCATGAAAATCAAACTGAATACAAAGTATCCTGATCACGATAAACTGGTAGAAAGACTGTCTCAGGAACTGCCTGAACTCATTATTCGATCAAAGGAAAGAGAATGGGGAGAACAGAAGCCATCATTCAAATTCAAAAAAACACTTTATGAATTTGATACCATTGAGGAGTTCATGAAACAGGCAAAGAAGATACTGAAAATGACGGACGAAGACTTTACGAAAAAGACAAAACGGCATGTGGATGATGTTGATCCAAATGAAATGGGAGAAATCAGACCTGTTGAAGAACTTGTTCTTGAAATCCCTGTAGAACAGTACAACCTTAAAGATCTCAACATCAAATTAAGACTTGGTTCTCATCAGGAGAAAAGCAGCACCTATGAAAGTGATCAGCAGACACTTCACTATGAAGTTGAGGAAGATGAGCTAGATGATGCTGATAAAGAACTGCATTCAGAAGAAACGGATGAACAAGAGATTACAATGACATCCTTAAACAATGAAATCGTACTTGATATTCCGTCAGAAATGTATAATCTCAGTGATCTGAACCTGAACATCAAATTCACACAATATGGGGAAGCTGATTCAACTTACGAAGTAAAAAAGTCCGATGAGAAACCGGAACCGAAAGAGTCTCCTAATGAACCTGGTCCTGAAAGTAAATAGAAAATCATAGTCAAATGAAAAAATTGATTAGACAGAAAAAGAGATCATTAATCTGATCTCTTTTTTCTGTCTATCTTTCTGCTTTCTGCAGTGCTGATCTGACTTCGTTCAGCAGTTTAGGATCATTTGTGATTATCCCATGAACTCCTGATTTGATAAGGCTTTTCATTCTCCACCTGCTGTCTACTGTCCAGGGCTGGATGAAAATTCCAGTTTTCTTCATTTCTCTTATTACCCAAGGCTGAAGAAACACATGTCTTGGATGAATGTAGGTAGCACCAAGAGACTTGGCGATATAGCCACCTCTTTTCAGCCAGCGGTCTGTAATCAGTGCAGTTTCAATTTCCGGTTCGATTTGGTGACATTTCAGGATGCTGTTTCTGGAAAAGGAGCAGAGAATCACATTCTGATCTAACGCATAGTGTTTAATCATTTCAATTATTCTTTCTTCCATATCGGGATAAGCGAACACATTGTTTTTCAGCTCAATCACCGTGGTGATATTCTGACCTCTGATGAACTCAAAGTATTCTTCCAGTGTCGGGATGCTGTTGTTTTCATATTTACCCCTGAATAACATACTTGCATCCATATTTCGTAGCTCCTGTGCAGTGTAGTCTCTTATAAATCCCTTGATCTGCGTTGTACGGATCAGCTCTTCATCATGAAAAATCATCATATGACCATCTTTTGACTGGTGCACATCCAGCTCAATGGCGTCACAACCCGCCTCTATGGCTTTTTTAAATGCAAGCATGGTATTCTCAGGATATTCTTTACTGTACCCTCTGTGGGCGATATTTCTGATCATAACGACTCCTTGTTCTACTTCCTTTGTACTTTCATTATATTATATCCTAAAAATCAGGAACTGATGCAACTTCACCATATGATTCATAAGCTGTACACGGGTGTTCACCAATAGTGAAATATGTTACAATCAGTAAAAAAGAACTTAAGTTCTAAGGAGGGATGACTTCTGAAATCTATTCGTATTGTTCAGAGTGGAGATTTCCATCTGGACTCACCTTTGGCTCTTCATCAACTGTCCTTTCGAAAACAGAGAAGGGAAGAGCTTCTTCAGTCATTTTCACATATCATTGATTTTTCTATAGAGACAGATTCTAAACTACTCCTTCTCACAGGGGATCTTTTTGATTCTACAAGAGTAACGCAAAGAACCCTGGACTTTCTCTCTAAGGAAATGAAGCGGTTTTCCGGCCGCATCTTTATCTCTCCGGGAAACCATGATCCTTATCTGCCAGACAGTCCCTATGAAACATTCACTTTTCCAGGCAATACCCATATATTCAGAGAATATGAAGAAATCTACCTGGATGAACTGGATTGCCTCGTATGCGGACAAGGATTCACAGATACTTATCAGCATCAGAATATGCTTTATGGAAGAAAGCCTCTTCATTCCGCTGCCTTTAAAATTCTTGTCATGCATGGAGAGATTACCGCCGGTACCAATGAATACAATCCTATTACAAAGGAAAGTATTGCAGAAAGCGGATTCAACTACATTGCCTTAGGCCATAGACATGAATTCAGCGGAATTCTGAAAGAAGGAAGAACCTCCTTTGCCTATGCAGGAATTCCAGAAGGAAGAGGATTCGATGAGTTAGGCGATAAGGGGATTATCCATGGTGAAGTCTTTGAAACAGGAACAAATCTCTCTTTCAGAAAAATCAATGAAAGAAGCTATTTTATCCTGCAGATTCCTTTATCAGGTGCATTTACAACCAGTGAAATCTGCAACCGCATCCTTGAATCTGTAGAAAATAGAAGTGATATCCATAAGATTGAACTGACCGGCGAAGTGCCTTCCTACCTCAACATAGACATAGACGGTATCAAAGCTGCACTTGCAGCGCATCTGTCTTATTTCACTATAACTGACAGAACTTCAGTTCATGAAAGCAAAGAAAATATCAGTGAAAATACCTTGAAGGGCCTCTTTCTGAAAACCATCATGGAACGGAAAGAATCATCCACCTTTGACCACGAACTGCTGGACGAAGCTGCAACTCTGGGCCTTAGGATACTTTCTCAGGAGGGCTTTTAACATGCTGATCAAAAGTGTATATATAGAGCAGTTCGGAAAATTGAAGAAAAAAACCTTTGTGTTTCAGGATGGTATCAATGTGATCCAAGGGAAAAATGAAGTCGGTAAAAGTACACTTCAAAACTTTATTTTATCTTCTTTTTATGGTGCTCGGACAAGCAGAAGAAATAATTTGGACATCAGAAAAAAATACATTCCCTATGGAAAAGACTATTCCTTCGGAACCATGGAAATCAGAGTCCAGGAACAGAATCTCATTATCGAACGGAAAATTTCAGGAAAGAGGAAAGACGATCTTTTTAGAATATATGATAAAGACACTTATGACCAGGCTCCTTTCTCAGAAAATCTTGGCAAGGATTTTTTTGACGTGGAACTGGAAGAGTTCATCAAGACCCTCTATATCAGTCAGAACGGAACGAAATTTCTGAACGAAAAAGATGAAGCTTTATCAACGAAGCTTACAAATCTACTTGAATCCGGCGACGAAGAGGTTTCTTTCACAAAAGCCATGAATATATTGGAGAAAGAAATGAAGCTTATCAAAGGATCAAGGAAAAACGGAAAACTGGATCAACTGTATCAGGAACTATCTGATCTTCATCTTTCTCTTGAAGAGTCCAAATCTCGACAGAAACAGATGCTGGTAATCAAGGAGAAGCTTCATAAGCTTGAAAATGAAAATCAGGAGAAGAAAGCGAAGAAAAATGATATCCAGATATTGAAAGATAAAATTCATCTTTATCAGGTGAAAGATGAATTTCTTCGAATCCGAAAAAGTCTCGAAGAACTTACATCCTTGAAGGAAGAAAAGAAAAGCAGATTCATCATGGTCGATGATAGAGAACTGAAGAAAATCAGAGAGAAAGAAATGAAGCTCAGGGATCTGGAGGAAGAATTCGTGCTGCTTGATGATCGTCTGGAAGGAATGAAAAGACAGAAGATTGAAATTGATATGAGTCTGGAACCTTTCAAAGGCTATGAAGAGATTGGAAGAGATGCTATTTTGAATATGGTACGCCTTCAAGGAGAAGAGATGCTCATTGAAGAAAAGCTGAAGTACTTCAAGCAGGATTCTTCTTTCAATAAAAATCTTCTGGAAAGAAGAGAGGAGCTCAGCAGACTTTTAAAAACCTATGAGAAGCATCTGACAGGATTAAGACCGAAGAGGCAGATAATCTATATAACCAGTGCATCTCTTCTTCTTGCAGCTTTTCTTTATCACGCCTTGACGGATAACCTGATTATTTCGAGCGTTATCGGTACATTTTCATTTCTGCTGCTCTACAGTGGAAAACATCTTGAAAAAAAGCGCGTGAGCTATCACCTCAATAAAGTGGATCCCATCGAAGATGATATCAGAACCATGGCCAAAGAACTTCAGATGGACCCCAATGAAGTGATCCGTTCGAAAAGGCTTATCGACAAGATGCCTAGAGATAAAGAGCTGATGCAGCTGAAAACAAGATATGACGATATTCTGAAATTTAAAAACGATGTTTTTCATCTGACAAACAGCAGAAATATTGAAGGCCTTCTTCAAGGAGAAAAAGAGTATCACTTTCTCCTTGATAAAGCCAAAGAAATTGAGAAAGAGATCCAGCTGAATGAGAAAGAGCTTCAGTCAAAGAGAGCACAAAAAGAAGATGTTCTTCGCACCTATAAAGAACTGATCTCAATGATCGGTTACAGTGAAAATGAACATAATCTCTCTGATTTCTTAGAACTATATGATCTTGAAGCTATGAGGTTGAATGATCTTTCAAGCAAGGAAACAGGGCTGAAATATGCACTGAAAGGTTTGATTGGAGACCGAAGCGAAAATGAAGTCCAGGAAGAACTGAACGCTTTATCATCCCTGGGTATCACGGATGATCTTGATCTGAAGTCATTGGAGGAGAAAGAGAGGAGCCTGACGAATCGAGAACATGAAATCATTGAAGAAGCAGGTGCATTGAGGCTTGACATGAAGGAGCTTGACTATATGGAGCCTCTTTTAATCGAGGATTCTATTTTGAGCCTTCAGTCTGAAGAAAAGAAGCTCAAGAGAAGATATGAAATCATGGAAATTACAAGAAGTGTGATGGAAGATTCCTATAAAAAATTACGCAAGGAATTCACCAGTACGCTAAATGAAAAAGTAACCGCTATTTATAAGGAAATCACAGGAACAGATCGTACAATAAAAGTGAATGAAATCTTCTCTATGAACTATCAGGAATCAGGCATGCTCTGGAATGATACTTTTCTGTCTCACGGATCCATGGAACAGCTTTATTTATCTCTAAGACTGGCAATGGCAGATCTCGTCTATAAAAGCGGAAAGGTGCCACTGATTCTGGATGAAGCTTTTTCTAGTTACGATGAGGAAAGACTTAATAGAGTCCTTACTTATCTCCAGAAACGCACGGATAGATATCAGATTTTTATCTTCACCTGTCATAGACGCGAGGCGGAAATTCTGAAAGAAAAAGCTGACATTATTTGCATATGATGGTGTAAGTCATTGACCACCAATCACTAATAAATGGTTGTGAACGATTTCTGAAATTACAGATGAATACGCTTTCACGATTCAGTTGTATGTTATAATGGAAGTGTAAAAGAAATATGAAAGAGGTACTGTGCATATGAATATTGCTTTTTTTCTAACCCCAAAGTCAGAGCTGATTTATGAAATGGTGGATTCTACCATGAGACAGGTTCTGGAGAGGATGGAACATCACGGCTATTCTGCAATTCCACTCATAGACAATGATGGAAAGTATGTTGGAACTCTTACTGAGGGCGATCTACTCTGGAAGATCAAAAACACTCCAGGTCTATCATTTAGAAATACCAATAAAGTAAAAGTAAAAGATATCGAGCGAAGAAAGAAACATGAGGTCGTTACAATCAGTGCAGACATCAACAATATCATCATTTTGGCAAGAACACAGAATTTTGTTCCGGTTGTAGATGACGAGGGGGTGTTTATAGGTATCATCAAGAGAAGTGATATCATAGACTACTGTTATAACTTAATTACAGATGAAAAAATGATCGGGTAACAACATATAGTTCTTGAAAAAGCTGAAGAAACTTCAGCTTTTTTATGTTACTATGTTGATATAACTATGCCATCAAAGGCACAAGAAAGGGGTAAAGGCTACTATTTAGCCTAGTGAAAAATATGGACGAAAAAAACATGAACGATATTTCCATGGAAGAAGCAATGGAAGGTTTTGCTTTGAATAAAGTGAAGGATGGAGATATTCTAGAAGGAACAATTCTAAAAGTGAACAAGGATGAGGTTATTGTAAACATCAACTATTATGCTGATGGTGTGATTCCGAGAGAAGAACTTACAAAAGATCATCATGAAGATATCACGGAAACAAACCAGATCGGAGATAAGATCAAAGTTGTGGTTCTGAAAGCCGATGATGGAGAAGGAAATGTCCTTTTATCAAAAATCAAAGCGGATGCCATTGTTGCAAAAGAAGATCTTGAAAAAGCCATAGAAGATAAAAAAACTGTAAAAGTCAAGGTAATTGAAGTGGTAAAAGGCGGATTAAGAGTATTTTACAATGGTCTTTCCGGATTTATGCCTGCTTCACTTGTTTCCAACACCTATGTTGAGGATTTGAGTAAATTTGTAGGTGAGACACTGGAAACCTATGTTGAAGAATATGATGAAGAACAGAATAGACTCATTTTTTCAAGAAAAGCTCTTCTTAATGAAAAAGGAGCCGTGGAAAAAGTGCGTCTTCTTAATACACTGAAAGAAGGTCAAACTGTTGAAGGAACCGTTTCAAACATCACTTCCTACGGAGCTTTCATTGACTTAGGTGGTCTGATTGGACTTGCTCATATCTCTGACCTTGCTTATGGAAGAATCAATCATCCTAGTGAAGTGCTCAGTGTTGGAGAAAAGGTATCAGTTCATATACTGAAGATCGATCAGAAGAAAGAAAAAGTCTCTCTTTCCCTTAAGAACAAAGGCCAGGATCCATGGAACAGAGTGCACGAAATGAAAATGGGAAGTGTATATGAAGCTACCATAAAGAAGATTATTGACGCAGGCGCAATTGTACAGCTGGAAAATGGTATTGACGGACTTGTCCATATCAGTGAAATCAGCTATGACCATGTAACAGACGTGAATGAGATTCTAAAAGAAGGCCAGAAAGTGAATGTTAAACTACTTAACATTGATGATGAACGTAAACGTGTGAGTTTCTCCATCAAAGATGCAGAAGGTGAAGACCAGAGCTTCTATGACCAGGAAGAAGATTCTGTAACACTTGGAGATGTATTCCAGAACCTAATGGATAAGTTCAAGGAGGAAAATTAGAGAATGAGTATATTAAGCCAGTATGAGCCTAAAAAAGTACTTCATTATTTTGAAGAACTGACTAAGATACCTAGAGGCTCAGGCAATGAAAAGGCTGTTTCAGACTACCTTAAGAAATTTGCCGAAGACAGAAATCTTGAAGTGATTCAGGATGAAATACTGAATATCATCATCAAGAAGCCTGGAACCCCAGGATATGAAAACAGCAAGCCTGTGATTATTCAAGGACATATGGACATGGTCGACGAGAAAAATAATGATACTGTCCATGATTTCAAAAAAGATCCTCTCAAGTTAAGAATCCTGGATGATCATCTTTATGGAGAAGGCACAACACTAGGAGCTGACAATGGTATTGCAGTCGCCTTTGCTCTGGCTATTTTAGATAGTTCAGATATTCCTCATCCTCCGCTGGAAGTGCTTATTACAGTAGAAGAGGAAACCGGAATGATTGGTGCTTCCTATGTTGATGGCAGTCAATTTGAAGGAAAGATGCTCATAAACATCGATTCTGAAGAAGAAGGCACTTTCCTTGTGAGCTGCGCAGGCGGAGCTCGTCAGACGGTAAAACTTCCTCTTGTCTATACGAAAGCTGAAGGTCTTTCCTACAAATTAAGCATCACAGGCTTAAAAGGCGGGCATTCAGGTATGGATATCATCAAAGAAAGAGGAAACTCCAATGTACTATTAGGACGAACACTTCAAATGCTTCATGGGAAGTTTGACTTTCTCATAACCGGTCTTCATGGTGGATCCAAAAACAATGCGATTCCACGAGAAGCCGAAGCAATCCTCGTATTCACAGGAAAAACCGAAGGGCTCCTTGAAGAAGTTGCAAAAATTGAAAACACACTAGGAAACGAAATTGAAACACAGGATGATGATTTCAATATCACATTCAGTAAAACCGATACACCAGTCGATTGCTACGACAAAGAGACAACAAGAAAAGCCATCGGACTGCTTTTCACACTTCCTAATGGCGTAATCAGTATGAGTCAGGACATAAGCGGACTTGTGGAAACCTCACTCAATCTGGGCGTTCTTCATGAAGAGGAGAATGAGCTGCACTTTGATTTTGCGGTAAGAAGCAGTGTCGGTTCAAGAAAAGAAATGGTTCTAGATAAAGTGAAAACAATTGGAGAAGTCTTTGGTGCAAGTGCACAGATCAACTCCTCTTATCCAGAATGGACCTATGCAAAGGAATCCAATCTCAGAGACACATTCATAAAAGTATATGAAACAAAATATGGTGTTACGCCTAAAATTGAAGCGATACATGCCGGACTTGAATGCGGTATCCTTTCAGGAAGAATAGAAGGGCTCGATATGATCAGTCTTGGACCGAATCTTTTCGATGTTCACACACCAGATGAACATATGGACCTGAAATCCGTCAGAAATGTCTACGAATTTCTGCTGGAGGCTCTTAAGAATCTCAAATAATACATTTAATACAAGAGGTGGAACATGAAGAACTTCAAAGACAGAGATTTTCTAATCACTCATGATGATCTGGTTGTACTAGACGTACGTTTTGATATGAGTAATCCGAACCTTGGAAGAGAATCCTACGAAAAATCCCATGCAAAGGGAGCAGGTTATCTGGATCTTAATATAGATCTGGCTGGTCCTGTGAAAGCGCACGGAGGCAGACATCCTTTACCTGACCTTCATACATTTCAGGAGAAACTACGGGCGCTTGGCCTAAATGACGATTCTCGGGTCCTTATTTATGATGATGGTGAGAACTCATCAGCTGGAAGGCTGTGGTGGATGCTGAAATATTATGGCCTCAAGGACGTCTTTGTTCTTCATGGAGGATTCAATACACTAAGAGATGAGGATCTTACGGATAAAGAAGAAAATTTTCGTGAGGGAACTATTACGCTTACGCCGGACGACTCCATGACAGCAACCTATGAAGAGGTACTCGCTTATTCAAAGAAAGATATCCTTGATGATACAGTGATTGTAGACTCTCGTAGTGAGGAACGCTATAAAGGTATTGTCGAGCCTATCGATGTAAAGAAAGGTCATATAAAAAATGCAAAGAATATTTTCTACAGAAGTCATTTTACAGAGTCTAATCATCTAGATATGGATTCTCTGAAAAACAACTTCAAAGATATTTCAGCTTATGATGATGTGATTTTCCATTGTGGTTCCGGTGTCACAGCCTGCACAAACACAATGGTCTATGATGAGCTTGGAAAAAAGTCAAGATTATATATAGGTAGTTTCAGTGACTTTGTAAGTTATAAGGAAAATACCGTAGAAAGGGAATAATGATGAAGAACAGGCTTATTGGAATGAGAACCATTAAGACAGCTATTGTCGTGATTATTTCATATATCGTATCTTCTCTGATCAATCAGGAACTGTCCTTTGCACTCATTTATGCTGCTGTAATCTGTGTTGAAACTTCAGTTGTATCCAGCGTTAAAATCGGATACAACAGAGTGCTTGGGACAGTAGTAGGTGGTGTTATAGGACTTATCATGAGTTATGTTCCTATCTATGGTGCATTCACAATGGCCATTGGTGTAATCATAACGATCATGTTCACAAATCTACTGAACATCAAGAAAGCCACGGGTATAGCAATCACTCTTGTGGTCATCATCATTATTGGGTCAAGCGAAACCTCTCCAGCTATTTATGCGATGCAAAGAACACTAGATACAATCATCGGAATTGTCATCGCTACAATTGTCAATATGGTCATATATCCACCAGATCAGATGAGAATGGTAAGAGAAAGTTTTGAACATTTCAAGCATTCAGCGAAAGAGATTGTTACCGAAGTTATTCTCTATGAGATTGACAACGGAATAGTAACCCTGACGAAGGATCTTGATGATTTCAAAGGGAAATACGATTCACTTAGTAAAGAGCTGAAGATTCTTAAAAAATATGATATGGAAGACTTTGACTATTACACGCAAATGATTGAAGCAGCAGAAAAAGTGCTCATTTATACTGAGGCCTTGTCACTAAGTGATCCAGACGTTAAAATGACTGCAGATAATAACCAGAAACTGACAAAGATCCTTGCGAAGGATATGAAACAAAGTGAATTTGTCGATCTCAATTCTTCAACAAGAGAAGATATGATTTTTAATTATAATCTGGCAAAGCTCATTTCTGCACTTGAAAAAATTCTCCGGGTCAGAAATATAAGAGTAGAAAACAACTGAATAATCACAGAAAAATTCACTGAAGATCTTTCATTACGAAAGATCTTTTCTTTATTTATGAAATTGTCTTGATGATTCACTTTGTAATCTCGTATAATTGTCATTGGGCTGGGTATAATGATGGTGGTCGAGCCTTACTTTCATTTCAGACACAAGAGAAAATAAAGATTAGCTTAAAAACAGTTTAAATCATCTTATCCACCTTGTAGAAAGATTTCTATGATGGTAAACTAATAAGTAGGAATTTTTTAGAAGTAGAATTTCTATGAGGTATGAAGATTGGAGGTGTTCTTATGAATTTTATACTGGCATCCGGTTCACTAAGAAGACAGGAACTCATTAAAAGGATGGGCATTGACTATAAGGTCATTGTTTCTGAATTTGATGAGGAAATTGTCCCTTATGATGGTGACCCTGAATCCTATGTTAAAATTCTGGCTTCAGAGAAAGCAAAGAACATCTTGAATGAAGAAACCAGTAACTCCTTTATCTTAGGCGTGGATACTATTGTCTGTGCAGAAGGTAAGATTTTGGGAAAACCAAAAGACAGAGATGATGCCTTTTCCATGATGAAGCTGATGCAGAATAATACTCATGAGGTTTATTCCGGACTTGCACTCATTCATGAAAACAAAGGAATTATCGAGACAGTTTCCAGAAAAACTTCTGTTCAGTTCTCTTCCATGTCAGATGAAGAAATTCATGCTTACCTGGACAAGAATGAATGGGAGGATAAAGCTGGGGCTTACGGAATTCAAGGAGCTGCAGGAGTCTTCATTAAAGGTATAGAAGGCGACTTTTATAATGTAATGGGTCTTCCATTAAATACCCTTTACAATATACTCAAAAAATATCAGATCATCATGTAATGGAATGGGGAAATCTAGGAGGATTTTATGGAAAATAGAATCATGGATATGCCCCAGAATGAAAGACCACAAGAAAGACTTTTGCGTTATGGAGCAGATAGTCTTTCCAATAGCGAGCTTCTGGCTATTATTTTAAGGACAGGAACAAAAAACGAAAATGTTGTTAACCTGTCACAGAAAATCATCACTGCTTTTAATGGTATCAATGGCCTGTTAGAAGCATCCCAGGAAGATCTTATGAAAATCTCCGGGATCAAAGAAGCAAAAGCTTCTCAGATCTTATCAATGGCTGAAATGGCAAAAAGATTTCAGACCTATAGAAGTGGAGACAGTTATAAAATCAATTCTCCGGGTGATGCGGCAGATCTTATAATGGTTGAACTTAGAGAATTCAAACAGGAAGTCCTTAAAGTGCTTTTACTGAATACCAAGAATGTAGTCATCGGTATTTATAATGCATCCATGGGAAGCCTGAATTCCTCTATTGTCCATCCTAGAGAAATCTATAAGGAAGCCATCAGAAAAAGCGCTGCATCAATTATCATGGTGCATAATCATCCGTCGGGAGATCCTTCACCCAGTAGCGAAGATCTTTCTGCTACAGGGCGAATTAAAGAAGTTGGTAAGATTATTGGGATAGAACTACTAGACCATATAATCATTGGAGATGGTAAATACATCAGTTTAAGAGAAAAGAACCTATTGTAAATTTGAAAGGAGTTATTAATTAATGCGTTTATTTGGAATGAGTAAGGATATGGGTATTGACCTGGGAACGGCAAACACCCTTGTATTTGTTAAAGGAAAGGGGATTGTTTTAAGAGAACCTTCAGTTGTAGCTTTCAACACCCGTACCAACAAGCCTCTGGCTGTTGGTGAAGAAGCGAAAAGAATGATCGGTAGAACCCCTGGTAATATCGTGGCAGTAAGACCTCTGAAGGATGGTGTTATTGCAGATTTTGACGTGACACAGACCATGCTGAGACAGTTCATTGAAAAAACTGCATCTAAATCGGCTTTCACTTCACCTAGAATCATTGTATGTTTTCCTTCAGGTGTAACTGAAGTCGAAAGAAGAGCGATTCTAGAAGCGACTACGCAGGCTGGAGCAAGAGATGTAATCCTAATGGAAGAACCAATGGCTGCGGCTATCGGTGCTGGACTTCCAGTTGATGAACCAACTGGTTCCATGATTGTTGACATCGGTGGTGGTACAACTGAAGTTGCAGTTGTTTCTCTGGGCGGAATCGTTGTCGCTAAATCCCTAAGAGTAGGCGGAGACGAAATGGACCAGGCTATCGTTGCCTATATCAAGAGAGAATATAACCTGATGATCGGTGAAAGAACATCAGAAGCCATCAAGATGACTATCGGTTCTGCATTCAAAATTGAAGGCAGCGAAGAAGAGTATATGGATGTTAAGGGTAGAGACCTTGTAACGGGATTGCCTAAGGTTATATCTGTTTCAGAAACACAGATCAGAGAAGCGCTCCATGAGCCGATTTCTGATATTATCGAAGCTATAAAGACAACACTGGAAAAGACACCACCAGAATTATCAGCTGATATTATGGATAAGGGCATAATGCTTGCTGGCGGAGGTGCACTTCTTAAGGGATTAGGTGAACTGATTACTCATGAAACCCATATGCCTGTAGAAATTGCTGATTCTCCTCTAGACTGTGTTGTACTCGGTGCAGGAAAAGCATTAGAAAACTTCGATAAGATTTCAAGAAGCTATTAATTTATGGCTAAGCTTTTAAAGAACAGACTGTCGAGAAGGATTGTTATCTTGACAGTTGTTCTACTAGTAATCTTCGGGATTACAGTATATAAGGACAACAAATCCTTAGTAGAAAGCGGAGCAGGAGCTGCCCTTAATCCTGTTCAGAAAGTGATCTATTCCACAAATAAAAGAATGGAAAGTCTCATTGATTTTTTTCTCAGATATGAAGAAGTGAAAAGTGAAAATGAGCAGCTTCTTCTGGATAATATCGAATTAGAATCAAAGCTTAGAAGTTTTGATTCATTAGAAGAAGAAAATATTAAATTGAAAGAAATGTTTGATATTAAAAACAGACAGGATCAGTACGATTATCTTGGTGCAAATGTCATCGGCAGAACAGGAGGCGGAATCATAACTTCTTATATCATCGATAAAGGAGAGAATGAAGGCTTACTAGCTGGCATGGCCATTATGAGTCAGGAAGGAATCGTCGGACAGATTACTGAAACTGCGAAAACCTGGTCTATAGTAGAAACACTTTCCAGTGAAAATATCGCCATCCATGTGACTACTGTCGAAGACAATAAGAACAGTGGAATCCTGGAAGGACATATTGGAAGTGGACAGAAACAGATGGCAAAAATATCCTATCTACCAATAGAATCCACCATAAAAGAAGGAGATTCTCTTGTAACATCAGGTCTTGGAAAATTCTATCCACCAGATTTTTATATTGGTAAGGTAGTCCGAGTTGATGAGGACAAAGGAAATCTTATGAAAACTGCAATTGTTGAAACTGCGGTGGATTTTAATGATGCCAAGATGCTTTTTGTTATTCTGCCTAAAAATATTGAGGATGTGGAATATTGATGAGAAGAATATTTATATTATTCACAGCAGTATTCCTTCTTTTGATTGATCAGACTGTACTTCCTTTTTTTTCTGTGTTTAACTCCTATGGAAGTATCCTCTTCACCTTCTTTGGTTTATTTGCTATGATGACCGATTATGAGGATGCAATTATATTAGCCATTATTTCGGGCGTACTGCAGGATATTTTCTTCCCGTATGCCTTTGGTTTGAACACCTTGACTAATTTATTCCTTTATCTTGGTCTTGCAAAAGTAGGCTTTACTTTAAAAGAGGGAAGGAAAACCATCCCAATTTTATTTGTGACACTTGCTCAGGCAACTAAAACACTTGTGATTATCCTGATACTATTTATGATTGGAGTCAGAGGTAACTATTTTTCGATTATCATAACGCCGATCTTCACATTGATCATTGGTATTTTAATCTATAGAATTGTAGTAGCCTATAGCAGAATACCAATTGTGAAAAAAGAATGGAGATTCTAGAAAACTTGCATTGCAAGTTTTCTTTTTTAAGTAAATAGAGAATTCACCTTTAATTTGGTATTTTCAGGTATTTGAGTGGAATTATTCATTCAAATCCTATAAAATAGATTCTAGGTGTTATTTTTAAGCATATTGGAGGGACCCAATGACTAGTATCGATAGAATTCAGGTAAAAGGTAACCGTAAAGGTCTGAACCTGATTATCAATCTTTTAGAATTCAAGTCAACTGAAGAATTGGTTGATGCCGTGAAACAGAAGTTAGAGCCACTGAAGAGTTTTTACAGTGGAAATACAGTATACGTGACAACCTATCCTATCAGATTGAAAGATGACCAGAAAGTTGTCTTGGAGAAAGTCTTATATGAGACAATTTCTCTTTCCAGTGTGAATTTTGAGGAATCTAATCGAAAAGAAGATCTTCCCACTGTCTTTTCCGGAGTAGAGGAAGGTAATACCAAATTTATTACAAGATCCATGCGGGGAGGCCAGATGGTCGACTTTAAAGGGAATGTTGTTGTAATTGGAGACGTCCATATTGGTGCTGAGATTTTTGCGGAAGGAAATATTGTCATTCTTGGACAGCTTAAGGGAAGAGCCTTTGCGGGCACATCGGGAAATGAAAATGCATTTGTCGCCGCAATAAGACTTACTCCATCCCTGTTGTCTATTGCCGGCACATTCGGAAGACCTGCTGAAAGTGATACAAGTTTTCCTGAAGTTGCTAAACTGCAGGATGGAAACATCTATGTAGAACCATATATACCAACAAAATTCGAATATTAGAAGATTAAAGAAGGAGAGACTTAAATGCCAGAATCGATTGTAGTAACATCCGGTAAAGGTGGCGTGGGAAAAACAACTACCACTGCCAACATCGGAACAGCTCTTGCACAACTCGGACATAAAGTTGTTGTTATTGACGGGGATACAGGACTTCGTAATTTAGACGTTCTCATGGGACTTGAAAACAGAATTGTCTATACTCTGATGGACTATTTTGATGGAAGATGCAAATTGAAGCAGGCTCTGATCAAAGATAAGAGACTGCCACATCTTTGTCTACTTCCAACCGCACAAACAAGAGACAAGAATGATATCAGTACTGATCAAATGATCGAACTTGTAGCAGAACTGAAAAAGGAGTTTGATTATATCCTTATTGACTGTCCTGCTGGAATAGAACAAGGTTTTGAAAATTCCATAGCAGCTGCAGACAGTGCCATCATTGTCGTCAATCCGGAAGTCACATCTGTAAGAGATGCTGATAGAGTAATCGGAAAGCTTGATTCAAAAGGGATTGAAGATCATAAAGTGATCATCAACAGACTGAATCACGAAATGACAGAAAGCGGAGAGATGCTAAACGTAGAAGATATTCTTGAAATCTTATCTGTTAAGCTGCTTGGAATCGTTCCTGATGACCGCAGCATCACTATCTCAACAAATAAAGGAGAGCCAGTTGTAACCACCGAAGGGTCGTTAGCAGGGGCAGCCTTCATTAATATAGCGAAGAGAATTACGGGTGAAGATATCCCGCTTTTAAATCTTAAACCAGAGGAAGAAGGATTCTTCAGTAAACTATCCAAACTATTTAAGAGAAAGTAAAGGGGGTACGATATGGATATATTAGGTTTTTTCAAAAAGAAAACCGGATCAAAAGATACAGCAAAAGACAGACTGAAACTTATTCTTATGCATGATCGTGGAGATGTTTCTCCTGAGCTACTTGAAAATATTAAAAATGATATTTTAGAAGTGCTTAGAAAATATGTTGAGGTGGATGCAGACCAGGAACTAGATCTGCAGATCACTCAGACTGAGGGTGAATATGGTTCAGTACCGGCTCTTATTGCAAACATTCCAATTAAGAAGAAGAAATAAAACCATAAGAAAATGTTAAATTGAAAGTAAGGGTTGTATGAGTTAATATATTAATGCATACAACTTTTATTTTTGTATTCCTTAATAGAGGATGGGAAGGTTATAAATGAATTTACTTAAATCATTAATTATTGATAAAAAAGATCTGAAAGAACTGGATTTTGGCATGATCCTAAGTGCCATTGCCATACTCCTGTTTGGAGTGTTTAACATTTACACCGCTACCAGCGGATACTATGCAAAGCTGCAGCTGTTCTGGCTTGTGATTTCTCTTGGGGTAGTGTACGTGATACTTCTGATGGATTACAGGAAAGTCTATAAAATTGTAGACGTTCTGTACTGGATTGTTGTCATTATGCTTGTATTTGTTCTATTTACCACCAAAGTAAACGGAGCAGCCGGTTGGTTCAGTATAGGCTCCAGAGGACTTCAGCCTGCGGAATTTGCCAAACTTACCACAATGCTCATGGTGGGAAAACAGCTTCATAAGGTCGACGGAAACATCAATAACCTGAAAAACTTTATGACTGTGACCATTTATGCACTGATCCCCGTTGTACTTATGCTCCTGCAGCCGGAAATGGGAATCACTATGATTACTTTCTTTATAGTGCTGGGCATCTATTTTGTTATGGGATTATCTCTGAAAGTTATTTTTGCAGGATTCGGATTCATTGGGCTGTCAATTCTGGTTGTTCTTAAGACAAGTTTTCTGCCATCTCACTGGAGTGATCGACTGACAAGTTTTCTCTTCAGTGAAGGAAGCGAACTTGGAATCAACTATCAGCTCAGTAGAAGCGTAATCAGTATCGGATCAGGTAAGTTGACAGGGAAATTCAATTTTATGAATTTTCTTGAAGACATGACGAGTCAAAGTCAAGCAAGCACACAATTTTTCAATCGTGTGCCAGAGAACCATACCGATTTCATATTCTCTGTTCTTGCTGAAAACTTTGGCCTGATTGGAGGAATCGTATTATTACTGCTTTATGGTTTTCTCTTATATAGAATGATCCGAGTCGCAAAGAAAACGGAAGAAGATGATGTTTTCGGAAAATGTATTGCCATTGGGGTGTTTTCATCCTTCTTGTTTTCCATTCTTCAGAATATCGGTATGACAATGGGTATCATGCCTATATCAGGAATCACATTACCGCTCGTTTCTTATGGCGGAAGTTCTGTTCTTACCACATTCATTGCGATAGCTATGGTTCTTAATGTCGGTATGAAGAAGAAGACAACTTTATTCTAGATTATGATACATATAATATCGGGAGAAAATAATTTTCTCTGAAAGGTTGGACCAGATGATTGAACTATTTATTGAGGAAGATCATTATCGAAGAATTGCACTAAAAGACAATGGGATTTTATCTGAATGCTATTTTGAGGATAAAAATCAGGAAGTGCGATCTGGAGATCTTTTTCTGGGGATCATTAGAAAAAAAGTGAAATCTCTTCATTCTGTATTCATTGATATCGGTTTGAAGAAGAATGCTTTTCTCTATGTGACAAACAATAATATGTTTGAGGATTATAAAGAAGGACAAAGTATCCTTGTTGAAGTGATTAAAGAGGAAGAGGGAAGTAAAGGGACTAAAGTCTCAGATAAAATTTCTCTGGGCGGACGCTTTGTCGTGTTCTTTCTGGGAAAAGGAATCGGTTATTCCAAAAGACTCGAGCGTGAAAAATTTCTTGAGAAACAAGGGAATCAGAATCCTAAAGATGGTTTCAGAATTCTATTTCGCTCTGCAGCAATGGATGCGGATAAGAATGAACTTCAGAAAGAAATCGAAGATATTCACAGTTCCTTTCTGGATATTCTGAAGAAAGCGGAAACCGGAATTGGGCCGAAAAGATTATACGGAGAGTCCTCGATTTTAGACCGAATTCTTAGAGATCGTTTCAGCGAGATTAATATGATCTATGTCGACACGCAGGATACTGCAGAACACCTTAAAACAGAATACGGACTTCCGTCATTGGTTCATGGAGCCGGAAGAAGCCTGTTTGACTTTTATGGTATCGAGCAGGAACTGTTGAAACTGAGACATAGAAAAGTTCATCTGAAAGATGGAGGCAATCTTGTTATAGAAACTACGGAAGCCATGGTTGTCATTGACATCAACAGCGCCAAATTTTCTGGGATGAAGAATAAAGAGGATATGGCGCTGGCGATGAATCTATCCGCAGTAGAAGAGATTGCTCGGCAGATCCGACTAAGAAATCTTTCTGGTATCATTATCGTGGATTTCATTGAT
Organism: uncultured Proteiniclasticum sp.; assembly: GCA_964643785.1. Classification (GTDB taxonomy): domain Bacteria; phylum Bacillota; class Clostridia; order Clostridiales; family Clostridiaceae; genus Proteiniclasticum. The sequence goes on along the minus strand of CAZXUT010000009.1, from coordinate 15,928 downwards.
ATGACTTCTGATAAAAACCGCCAAAAGCTTCAGACGGCTATGCAGAATAAACTTCAGGATGATCCGCTGTTTTCAAGATGTTATCCGTTGACAGAACTTAATCTGATGCAGATGACACGAAAGAAGAAGGGATATCCTGTTTATCATTTTCTTGAAGAAGACTGTGAATACTGCAATCATAAAGGAAAAAGACTTAGCTACGAGTATCTGAAGAAACTTCTGAAAAATGAACTGATGAAAAAAGTGGATCACATCGAGATTCTAGATTACCTTGTTGTTATAGGTGCTCCTTACGAAAATCGAGTCCGACAAGATATCAGCGGTTTCTTGAATGAAATCGATGCTGAAGGGAAGCGGATCTATCTTGAGTTCTCAGAAACAGGTGATGAATTTAAAATTGAGCCTTTGGTTTTCAAAAATCAGATTCAGGAAAAGGAGCAATACCTTATATCTGAATAAATAATTCTTTACATAGTTAAACTTCATTGTTATAATACTATGTAGGCCGCACAGAAGAGGTTTATTTAAACAGCATTAAATTGGTGTACCTTAAAGGCGAGTACTGATATGAGGAGGTGTTTCATATGTTTGCAATTATAAACACAGGTGGTAAGCAGTATAAAGTTTCTGAAGGCGATCTTCTCAAAGTTGAGAAAATCACAGCTGATCAAGATTCTATTATCGAACTTACAGATGTTTTAGCAGTTTCCAGCGGAGATGGCGAACTTACTTTAGGTAATCCTTTAGTTGAGGGTGCTAGAGTAACCGCAAAGGTTATTGCTCATGGCAAGGCGAAGAAGGTTGTTGTCTTCAAGTTTAAAGCCAAGAAGGACTATAGAAAGAAACAAGGTCACAGACAACCTTTCACAAAGATTCTTATCGAGAAGATTGAAGCTTAATTATGATAGAAGTTCGATTTTTAAGAAAATCTGATGATCTTATAGGTTTTACCTATGATGGTCACGCGGATTATGATGAATACGGGAAAGATATTGTATGTGCTGCCGTCACTGCACAGTGTATGATGGTATATAATGGCCTTGATGAAATCATGAAGATTAAAAACAGAATCGACATTGATCAGAATGGCGGATATTTATCCGTGAGTATCGATAGCGCAAGTCCTGAAGAAAAAAAGGCGGCGCAGATTTTAATGGAAACATTATTATTAGGAATTAAAGCAATTGAATTGCAACACAGTAATATTATAAAGCTAATTGAAGAGGAGGTGTAACACCATGCTTATATTAAACCTTCAGTTCTTCTCATCCAAAAAGGGTGTAGGAAGTTCAAGAAATGGTAGAGATTCTGAATCTAAGAGACTTGGAGTGAAATCAGCAGACGGACAGTTTGTTCTTGCTGGAAATATTCTGGTTAGACAAAGAGGAACAAAAATTCACCCAGGCACAAACGTTGGCAAGGGTAGTGACGATACTTTATTCGCAAAAGTAGATGGAGTTGTAAGATTCGAAAGACTTGGCAAAGAAAGAAAAAAAGCGAGTGTTTACCCAGTTGTACTGGAAGCAGTTGCAGAATAGTAAGCAAAGAAGAGCCTGCTAAAACAGCAGGCTCTATTTTTTGAAATTCGTTCTACTATTAGCGTTATAAATGAAATAATTTTATAGTATAATAGCAAATAGAAGATAGATTTCAACGAAAGATACCGAACAGATAAAACCCAAGGTAGGTGAAAAAAATGAACATGTTTATTGATATTGCAGATATATTCATCAGAAGCGGTGATGGCGGAGATGGAGCCATATCGTTCAGACGAGACAAATACGTGTCCCAAGGTGGACCTGACGGCGGAGACGGCGGAAAAGGCGGAGATGTCATTTTTGTCGTGGATCCTTCTATGACAACGTTGTTGAATTTTAAATATAAAAGAAAGTTTGTTGCAGGAAATGGTGTAAATGGCGGATTAAGCAAATGCTATGGCGCTGCTGCAGAAAATCTTGTAATTCCAGTACCGCTTGGTACTATTATAAAAGATAAGGAATCAGGCAAAATCATTGCTGATTTATCAAAACCAGATGAACGTTATGTTGTCTTAAGAGGCGGCAAAGGTGGTAAAGGGAATGCGAAATATGCCACATCAACACGACAGGCACCAGATTTCGCAGAACCAGGCATGCCTGGAGAAGATAAGGATATCACACTGGAACTGAAGCTACTTGCTGATGTAGGACTTCTTGGATTCCCTAATGTGGGTAAATCCACACTATTATCCAAAGTCTCAAAAGCACAGCCAAAGATTGCCAATTATCACTTTACAACACTTGAACCAAATCTAGGTGTTGTGGCATTGCCTGGTATCAATCCGTTTGTTATAGCTGATATACCAGGAATCATCGAAGGTGCTTCAGAAGGTGTAGGCCTCGGGATTCAGTTCCTGAGACACATTGAAAGAACAAGACTATTACTTCATATAGTGGATATCTCCGGAATTGAAGGTAGAGATCCGTTAAATGATTTTAAACTGATCAATGAAGAACTGAAGAAATACAAGCTGGATTTAACCGACAGACCTCAGATAGTGGTGATGAATAAGGTTGACTTGCTCTTTGATAAGTCTGACCTGGATGAATTCAAGCAGAAAGTAAATGAACTGGGTTACAGTGAAGTTTACGTAATGTCTGCAGCTACTGGTGAAGGCGTTGAAGAGATCATGAAGGTCTGTGCTGAAAAGCTGCAGTCTATCCCGATAGTGGAAACCGTCTACGACGAAGATGATATGTTTATCGCAGAAGAAAAACATTTCACTTATGAAATTACAATCGATGAAGATGGCGTGTATATTGTCTCAGGAACCTTCGTCGATCGTCTGCTTCGTGCTTTGAATCTTAATAATCCTAGTCACTTACGTTATTTCCATAAAGTATTAGGAAATAAAGGTGTACTCGCTGAACTTAAAGAAATGGGCATACAAGATGGTGATTTTATCAAGCTGAACGACTTTGAATTCGAATACTATGCATAGGAGAATGATCGTATGATTACAACAAAACAAAGAGCGTACCTGAGAAGTCTTGCAAATAAGATCGACTCGATTTTCCAGATCGGAAAAGGTGGTATTGAAGCTCCATTTATAAAACAGGTAGAAGATGCTCTCGAAAAGAGAGAGCTTGTAAAGATCACAGTGCTTGAAAACAGTGGGATGGATCCAAGAGATGCCCACGATCAGCTGATAGGAGCCATTGGATGTGAAGGTGTTCAAGTAATCGGTTCCAAAATCGTTCTTTACAAAGAAAGCAAAAATAATAAGAAGATTGAACTACCAGGCAAATGAAGACAGGCATTCTAGGGGGGACCTTCAACCCCATACATAATGGTCATCTGTATATGGCTTTTGAAGCCAAGGAAACCCTAGAGCTTGATCGGATCATCTTCGTACCGAATTATATTCCTCCCCACAAGGAGGCGTCTGACAGGAATCCCGAAGATGTGCTTAAAATGTTAGAACTGGCTCTGGAAGAGTATGATGATTTCACGATCTCAACTTTTGAGCTGGAGAAAAAAGGCTTAAGCTACACATATGAGACATTAGAATACTTCACGGAGATCTATCCTCATGATGAACTTTATTTCATCATCGGGGAAGATTCTTACGTGAATTTTTCTCTTTGGAAGAATCCGGAAAAAATCATTTCTCTTGCAAAACTGGTTGTTTTTCAGAGACAGGGTTTCAATCAGGATAAACACCATTCCACGATAGCCTTCATGGAAAACATGCACACAAAGCCTATAATTTTAGATTCCATGATTCTTGAAATTTCAAGCAGTGATATCCGAAATAGAGTGATGAGAAACAAACAGATCGGTTTTCTTGTGCCAGCTAAAGTGAGGTATTATATACATGAACATGAATTATATAAAGAAAAGACCTTGGACTAGAGAAGATATCCTTGCTTATTTGAGAGGCAATCTGAAAGAGAGTCGTGTTCTTCATATCCTTGGTGTTGCAGAAGCTGCGAAGGAACTTGCGTCAGTTTACGGTGAAGAACAGGACAAAGCGGAGTTAGCGGCGCTGTATCACGACATCCTGAAAGACAAAGATAAGAACTGGCTGATTTCATATTTGAAGAGTCATGGTGAAGAACCGTTCGAGGGACTTCTCGCATGGAAAACACTTCATGCACCGGCAGGAGCAATTTTCGCGAAAGAAGTATGCGGTCAGAAGAGTGAGGAAATACTGAATGCGATAAGATTTCACACCACTGGAAGAGCAGGCATGACGCTCTTGGAAAAAATCATTTTTGTTGCTGACTATATTGAAGAGGGGCGTAGTTTCCCTGGCGTCGATGAGTTAAGAATGTTAGCCAGAATGGATCTGGATCAAGCTGTTCTAGCCTCACTGAAAAGCAGTATCCGTCATTTACGTGATATGAATGAACATGTCATGTCTTTATCCCTCGAAGCCCTAACTTATTATCAAGAAGTAACCTCAAGAAAGGACATCTTATGAAAAGTACAATGAAAGTCATTGAAAAAGATATTTCCATCTCATCTGTCGGTATCAAAATCAAAACTTATCTGAAAGAAGAAATGGGATTGTCCTCAAGATTTATACGAAGTGCAGCTTTGGAAAAAAGAATCAAAATCAATAATAGACCTGTGAAGCTTGATTATATACTTCGTGAAGAAGACCATCTTCTGATTTCTCTGATCAGCAAAGAAACGCAGAACATAATAGCTGAAGATCTTCCCATTACTATTGTCTATGAGGATGATGCGATTCTTGTTGTAAATAAAGCTCCGTATATGGTAGTCCATCCGACCGTAAGACTCAAGAGTGGAACACTAGCCAATGCAGTGATGCATCACTATCAGTCCAATGGTGAGGACACAATTATCAGACTGGTTTCCAGGTTAGACATGAACACTTCAGGTCTGACTATCCTTGCCAAGAATCAGTTTGTTCACTCAAAAATATCTCAAGACATGCAGGATGATCGTTACGACAAGTATTATATTGCCATTGTAAAAGGGGAATTCCCCGATGACATCAGGATGATTGATTTACCGATTTATAGAGATGGTGCTGGTTCATTCAATCGCGTCATAGATGTGAGAGGCCAGGATAGCCGTACAGAGGTCGAAGTGATTCAAACCACCAATGGGTACTCATTACTTCTATTAAAGCTTCTGACCGGTCGTACGCATCAGATCAGGGTTCATTTGAGCCACTTAGGGTATCCGATTATCGGTGATGAACTATATGGTGGTGAGATGAAGCATCTTGATCGTCAGGCTCTACATTCTTTTTATATTTCGTTAAGTCATCCAGTGCTCGGAGATCCCATGGAAATCTGCGCCGATGTACTTCCAGATATGCAAAAAGCAGGCGAAGAAATCGGTTTTGATATGGAACAGATCAATATGAATCTTATTAAGAGAAGATGATGGGGAAACTCATCATCTTCTTTTAGATGGATGAAAACTCAAGTATTTCCGATTGCTTTATTGATTTCCTGAAACGCAAATTTAAATTCTTGGAATAATGAAGAATACCTGAGGTATGCACTTAGAAGAAAAACACACATAGAGTCTGCAATAATGCCGTAATCGTTCATCCTTAATGGATTTGCATGTCCTGTTGCATACATCCAATTTAATTTTTCTCGGAATCAGCGCCCTGAAGATAGCCAGATGCCATGTTTCATGGCCTTTAATCTATCTTCGGGGCTATTCGATTTTACCGTAATATGGTATATTGTAGATAGAAATTAGTAAATATTCTAACATTATTAAGATGACTATGTACAATCGGAAAATGTATCGAATGCATAAGCAATCACACCTATTCATCAACATATTCAAATCAAATCCAAAGATAATAGGAGGAAGGTATGGCTAAGATAAAAGACGACCCTAAGAAAGTACTTAATACAGAGTTTAACCATTATCTATTTAATACCGGAGAACATATTCGCAGTTATGAATTCATGGGCGCACACGTCATTGAGTTTGAAGGGAAAAAAGGTGTTCAGTTCACCGTTTGGGCTCCAAACGCGCAAAGTGTTTTCATAGCTGGAGATTTTAACGATTGGGGATATGGTGAAATGTTCCCTCAAGGATCCACTGGAATATGGACCGGCTTTGTCGAAGGTATCGGCGAAGATACTATCTATAAGTATAGAATCAGAAGACATGACGGTTTTGAATTTCTGAAGGCAGACCCTTATGCATTCTATTCGGAATTAAGGCCTAAAACAGCTTCAGTAGTGAAAGATCTTACCGGATTCAAATGGGACGATAGTACATGGCGCGCTAAAAACAAGCGGAAAAATCTTGACGCGAATCCTATGAATATTTACGAAGTCCATTTAGGTTCCTGGAAGAGACACTGGGACGGAGAATTTTTTAACTTCCAGCAGTATATCGATGAACTTATTCCCTATGTAAAGGAAATGGGATATACCCATATCGAACTTTTACCAGTAATGGAACATCCGCTGGATGACTCCTGGGGATATCAGATCACAGGATATTACAGTGTCACATCAAGATATGGCGAACCTAAAGAACTGATGCAGTTTATCAATGAATGTCATAAACAGGATATTGGCGTTGTTCTAGACTGGGTTCCGGCTCATTTCTGCCGTGATTCCCATGGTCTTTACATGTTCGATGGAACACCTACCTATGAATATCAGGATCCTGATAAAGCCTCAAACAACAGGTGGGGAACAACCCATTTTGATTACGGCAAACCGCAAGTTCACAGTTTCATCGTTTCGAATGCGATTTTCTGGATGGATATGTTCCATGCAGATGGACTAAGAGTGGATGCGGTGTCCGCAATGCTTTATCTTGACTATGATGATGGTCCATGGACGCCAAACATCTATGGCGGCAATACGAATCTTGAAGGGGTGGCACTCCTTAAGAAACTTAATACCGTAGTAAAGCAGGAATATCCTGCAGCGCTTATGGTCGCAGAAGAAAGCACTGCATTCCCATTAATCACACATGATGTTGAAAGTGGTGGTCTTGCCTTTACCCACAAATGGAATATGGGCTGGATGAATGATATTTTAAGATACTTTGAACTGGATCCTCTTTACAGGAAGAATCATCATAACCTGATCACTTTTTCGTTCATGTATGCATTCAATGAGAATTTTATACTTCCAATGTCTCACGATGAAGTCGTACATGGTAAGAAGTCATTACTGAATAAAATGCCTGGTGATGAAAAGATGAAATTCCAGGGACTTAGAACACTTATGGCCTATATGATGTGCCATCCAGGCAAAAAGGTGAACTTCATGGGCAACGAGATTGCGCAATGGATGGAATGGAGATTCAGAGAAGGTCTGGAATGGATCGGGCTGAAGTATGAAATGCATCAGAATCACCAGTATTTCATGAAAGAACTGAACAGTCTTTATAAGAACCACAAAGCACTCTATGAAATCGACAATTCCTACGATGGAATTGAAATTCTAGATGCTGACAACAAAAATGAAAGCTTATTTACCTTCATCAGAAAAGGAAAACAGCCAAGAGACTTTGTTGTCGTAATCTGTAACTTCACCCCAGTACAGAGAGATCATGTAAAAGTAGGGGTACCTTTTGAAGGACAGTATGAAGAACTGCTCAACACCGAACTGAAAGAATATGGCGGTGATTGGGACTATTCAGAAAAGACATACACTACATCAGAAGAAAAGATGAACGGAAAAGATTTCGCTCTTGAAGTCATTGCACCTCCGTTATCCGTATTAATTATTAAACCAAAAAGAATCAAGGGGGCGAAGTAATGAAAACAGAAATCATCGCAATGATCCTAGCAGGTGGACAGGGGACGAGGCTTGGTAAATTCACCAAGAATATCGCAAAGCCTGCGGTTCCATTTGGAGGCAAGTATAGAATTATCGATTTTGTTCTGTCCAATTGTGCAAATTCAAACATGGATACTGTAGGTGTTCTCACCCAGTATCAGCCCCTGATCCTAAATTCACATATCGGGATAGGTTCACCATGGGATATGGACAGAAATGATGGAGGTGTAACAATCCTTCAGCCCTATGCCAGTGCAACAGAAGAAAAATGGTTCCGTGGAACTGCCCACGCCATCTATCAGAATTTTTCTTACATAGAAGATTACAATCCTGATTTTATCCTTGTACTGTCCGGCGACCATATCTATAAGATGAACTATGAAGAGATGCTTGATTTTCATAAGGAGAAGGAAGCAGCCTTGACCATTGCAGTACTTGAAGTCCCTTGGAATGAAGCTTCAAGATTCGGTATTATGAATACCTACGAAGATTTCAGAATCAAAGAATTCGTGGAAAAACCTGAAAAACCTGAATCAAATCTGGCATCAATGGGTATTTATATTTTCAACTGGAAACTTCTTAAAAAGTATATGAATGAAAACATCAATGCAGGAAAAAACATGGATGACTTCGGTAAGAATGTCATTCCTGAATTCCTGAATTCAAATGAAAGAGTCTACGCGTTTCCTTTCAAAGGTTACTGGAAAGATGTAGGAACTTTAGAGTCTCTCTGGGAAGCGAATATGGATCTGTTAGATCAGAATTCTGAACTGCAGATCAATGACAGATCCTGGAAGATCTACTCGAAAAATCCATCTATGCCTCCTCAATATTTATCAAAAACAGCTGATGTCAAAGATTCACTGATTGTAGAAGGTTGTATTGTCCATGGGAAAATACGAAAATCAATCCTCTCTCCTAAGGTCATCGTAGGCGAGGGCAGTGAGATTTATGATTCTGTCATCATGGAAGATGTGAAAATCGGTAAAAACTGTATCATCAGGAAAGCTATGATAGGCTCTCATTCTGTCATTCCTGACAATTCAACGATTGATGATAACGGAGAAATAGCTGTTGTAGGCGAATTTGAGATATTCAAGGAGGGGAAATAGGTATGGCTAGAAATAAACTTTTCGGTGTAGTTAATCTTAGTGAAAATGATTATTACATGAAACAACTGACCAACAACAGACCTTTAGGATCCATTCCGTTTTTAGGCAGATATCGACTGATAGATTTCACATTATCTAATCTTGTTAATTCGGGCGTGGATACCGTAGGTATCTTCCTGAACGATAAGTATCGTTCTCTTATGGATCATATCGCAAACGGCAAAGAATGGAATCTGGATAGAAAGAAGGGTGGTATATTCTACTTTTCTCCTTATTCTACTCCTGACATCCATAGTCAGTTAAGAGGAGATATCTCCACTTATTTTGCAAATATCGATTTTCTTACAGAAGCCTCAGCAGATTATGCAGTCGTCATGGGCACTTCCATGGTCTGTAATATTGATCTTCAGGATGTGTTTAAAAAGCATCTGGAAAGTAAAGCGGATGTTACTGTAGTCTATAAAACAATCGAAGAAGATGATTTCAGATTCGAAAGATGTAATACTGTCAACACCAACGAGTATAACAGTGTCATCACATTTGGAAAGAATATCAGAAGACCTGATACGCTCTCTGAAAAGAAGAAAATCTCTCTCGAGATGTATATCATAAAACGAGAATTACTAGTAGATATGATCACCGATGCAGTCACTACCGGAGAGAACGTGTATCTGACTGATGCACTGCATGATTCAGTAACAAGGTACAAAGTACGCGGATATGAGTTTAAGGGCTTAGTCAAGAGTATCAGTTCAATTGAAGGATATTTTTCTGCAAGTATGGATATGCTTGATGAAGACAACATCAGAGAAGTATTCTTTGGAGAAAACAAGATTCAGACTAAGGTCAAGGATGAAACACCTACTTACTATTCTGATGACAGCAAAGTCAGTAATTCGCTCATTGCCAACGGTTGTAAAATAGAAGGCACTGTGATCAACTCGATTATTTTCAGAAGAGTCAATGTATCTAAAGGCACAGTCATCAAGGATTCCATAATCATGCAGAATACAAATATCAGCGAAGACTGTACTTTAGAAAATGTTATTACAGATAAACAGGTGGTACTTACAAACGGCACTGAATTGAAGGGAAGTCCTAAAAATCCTTTAGTTGTGAGCAAGGGATCTGTACTTTAGGAGGAAAAAATGAAAATTTTATTTGCAACCTCAGAATGTTATCCGTTTTTGAAAACCGGAGGTCTGGCAGACGTAGCTTATGCTTTACCGAAGGAACTGGTAAGCTCAGGTGAAGACTGCAGAGTGATTATGCCGAACTACGGAACAATCAAGAAAGAATTCAGTGATAAAATGGAACATCTATTTGATACAACTGTCAAGGTTGGCTGGAGAGAACAGTATTGTGGCGTCAAGTATCTGAAACACGAGGGAATTGATTACTATTTTATTGATAATATGTATTACTTCCATCGAGAAGCACCATATGGTTATTTTGATGATGGAGAACGTTTTGCATTTTTCTCACAGGCAATCCTTGAAATACTTACAAGAATAGATTTTGTTCCAGATGTACTTCACTGTAACGATTGGCATACATCCGTTATTCCAGTGCTAATCAGAACAAAATACAAATGGGAAAAGGAATTCGAGAAAGTTAAAACTGTTTTGACCATTCATAACTTAAGGTTTCAGGGTATCTACCCTCCAGAAGTGCTGGGAAACCTTCTTGGTATCGGCAATGAGCTGCTTCAGGACTTCTGTTTTGAGTACTTCGGAAATGTGAATTTCCTGAAAGGCGGCATAAACTACGCTGATTCCGTAACCACAGTAAGTCCTACTTATGCAGAGGAAATCAAGACTGAATACTTCGGAGAAGGCCTTCATGGCGTAATGCAGAAGGTCGACTACAAGCTGAGCGGTATTTTGAATGGAATCGACTATAAACTTTTCAATCCGAGAACGGACAAGCACATCCCATATCCGTTTGGATTACAGAAAATTGATGTGAAGGTGAAAAATAAACTGGCACTTCAGAAAGAACTCGGTCTTGAAGTGAGAGAAGATGTACCTATGATAGGTATCATTTCAAGAATGACCGACCAGAAGGGTTTCGATCTCATTGCTGAAGGGATTGAAGAACTCCTGTATCAGGACCTTCAACTTGTTGTACTAGGTACAGGTGATCGACGATACGAAGATATGTTCAGATATTTCAGCTATAAGTATCCGAATAAGGTCTCAGCCAATCTGGCTTATAACGGAGATCTTGCTCAAAAAATCTATGCAGCTTCTGATTTATTCCTAATGCCATCGCAATTTGAACCGTGTGGCTTATCTCAGCTTATGGCACTTCGATATGGAACCGTTCCGATTGTACGTGAAACGGGCGGACTGAAAGATACAGTTCTTCCATACAATAAGTTTACAGGAGAGGGAATCGGGTTCACCTTTTCAAACTATGACAGTTATGATATGCTACAAGCTGTATATCGTGCTTTAGAAGCATATAAAGATAAACAACAATTCAAGAATATTATGCTGCAGGGAATGAGAACCGATTACAGCTGGAAATCTTCAGCAAAAGTATATCAGGAATTGTACAAAGGTATTCTTTAACAAAAGGAGTAAAAACTAAATGATAATAACAAAAGAACAGTTCAAAAAGGACTTCGAGAAGAAAATGCTGAAGCTGTATGCACAGGAAGTTGACCATTCCACTGTCCATATGCAGTATTTCACCTTAGGGTACCTGATGAAAGAGTACATATCTGAGGGATGGGCAAGAACAACCAACAGATACACCAAATACAGTGAAAAGCAGGTCTATTACTTTTCTATCGAATTTCTTTTAGGTAGGCTTCTTGCCAGCAACCTATTGAACTTAGGTATCAGAACTACAGTAAAGGAAGCTTTAACTGATATGGGTCTGAGTCTGAAAGAAATAGAAGATGTTGAAGTCGATCCTGGTCTTGGAAATGGTGGATTAGGAAGGCTAGCTGCGTGCTTTATGGATTCAATGGCTTCTTCAGGGATCCCTGGAAACGGAAATGGAATCCGCTATAAATATGGTTTATTCCAGCAGAAAATCGTAGATGGTTATCAGGTGGAACTTCCTGAAAACTGGCTACGAGATGACAATGTCTGGGAAATAAGAAAGAGCGACAAAGCTGTTAAGGTGAGATTCTACGGCGATGCGTGGATGAAGCCTGAAGAAGATGGTAGCTTAGCACCGATCCATACCAATTATCAGGAAGTCCTAGCGGTGCCATACGACACCGCACTTGTAGGTTATGAAAACAAGACCGTAAATACATTGAGACTATGGAATGCAGAAGTGCCTCCCTATTCTGAAGAGAATCAGGGAGAATTAGACTTCAACAAAGTACTCCTGAATAAGAGGGAAATTGAAAGCATTTCAGAAGTTCTTTATCCTGATGACTCCAATCATGAAGGAAGAGTACTGAGATTGAAACAGGAATATTTCTTTGTATCCGCCGGACTGCAGAGCATTGTAGCTCAGCACAAGGATTCAGGACATCCTCTAAGTGAACTTCATAATTATGTAGCAGTGCATATCAACGACACACATCCAGCCGTAGCCATTCCTGAGCTCATGAGAATACTTATGGACGATGAAGGCATGGAATGGGCAGAAGCTTGGCATGTTACACAAAACACCATGAGCTATACAAATCATACAATCATGAGTGAAGCCATGGAAAAATGGCAGATCGACCTCTTCAAAGAACTGCTTCCTAGAATCTATCTGATCATCGGTGAAATCGACCGCAGATTCAGAGAAATTCTTAGCACGAAATTTGGAGAAGATCAGAATCAGATAGAGAAAATGGCCATCATATCAGGTGGGTATGTTCGAATGGCTCATCTGTGCATACATGGTTCCCATAGCGTGAATGGTGTGGCGAAGCTGCATACAGAACTTCTTAAAACACAGGAATTAAGAGATTTCTATATGCTCTATCCATATAAATTCAACAACAAAACCAATGGTATCACTCATAGAAGATGGCTTATGCTGGCCAATCCTTTGTTATCAGGTCTTCTCGATGAAACAATCGGAATCTCCTGGAGAAGGAATCCTCAGGATCTGAAACTCTTCAAGAAGTACAAGAGAGATCCGGAGGTACAGCAACGTGTTGAACTGATCAAGAGAACCAATAAAGAGAAACTAGCTGAATATATCAAAGAGAAGAACAACATAATTGTAGACCCGAATTCAATTTTCGATGTTCATGTGAAGAGACTTCATGCATACAAGAGACAACTTCTTAATGCACTTCATATTTTACATCAGTATCATGAAATCATTGAAAATCCGAATTTCGATATGCTGCCAAAAACATATATCTTTGCGGCTAAGGCTGCACCTGGATATTATTTTGCAAAAGAGATCATCAAATTCATTAATGCTCTGGCAAATCAGATCAACAATGATCCAAGAGTGAAGGGTAGAATCAAAATCGTATTCCTTGAAAACTATGGTGTAACTTTAGCAGAGAAAATCATTCCAGCTTCTGAAGTATCAGAACAGATTTCAACGACAACGAAAGAAGCCTCTGGAACAAGTAATATGAAATTTATGATGAATGGTGCTGTAACACTTGCAACACTTGATGGTGCAAACGTTGAAATTCTTGAAGAAGTCGGCCATCCAAACATTGTAATATTCGGCATGACTGAAAAAGAAGTGCTCAATTACTACAGAAATGGCGGTTATAATTCCAGAGAAATATATGAATCTGATACACGAGTTAAAAGAGTCCTGGACAGCTTAAAGAATGGCACCATAAACAACATTCATGTTGAGGGTCAGGATATCTTCAAGAATCTTATTGACTACAATGATGAATTCTTTGTACTCAAGGATTTCGATTCTTATGTCACTGCTCAGAAAAAAATCGAAGAATTATATAAAGACAGATTTACCTGGAATAAGATATCCATCGAGAACATCTCATCTTCAGGTGTATTCTCATCTGATGTAACTGTAATGCAGTATGCATCAGGAATCTGGGATACAAGAATTATCGAAAGATAAAAAACAAGTTCTAGTTGAAATATAATTAGAATATAATAATGTAACTGATATAAGTCCTGGATTCATCCAGGACTTATATCAAATCAGGGGTAAAGGATGGTGGAGTAGCCTTATTGATAGGTACACTCAAAATATATGAATTATCGGTACATTAACATTGAATACAACTCATTCAGTGAATTGCACAAAAAACCTTTTGGTGCAATAAGAATAAATGAAGAAATCACATTCAGAATTCAGGTTGAAAAAGCGTACAATGCTGACGTGACGCTGGTTATTGCGAAAGAAGGCCATGGAGAGCGCTATATCCGTATGGTACAAGATGACGACAATTATCATACAACCACTTATTCAGCTGATGAAACGGGTCTTTGCTTCTATTTCTTCATCGTCAATTACCATGATTATGATCTTCATCGCACAATCTATGTAGGGTCACCCGGTCATAGCATTGGTGGCGAACAGGTCATAAAGGAAAACCGATGGGATATCACGCCATATCAGATCACTTTTCACGATTACATAAAACCTGCACCTTCATGGTATAAGGATACAATTTTCTATCAGATCTATGTCGACCGTTTCTATAATGGTAATGAAGACAAGACAGTAAACAGTCCAAAGAAAAACTCGTTTCTCTACGCTACTTGGGAAGATTCACCTATGTACATCAAAGACAGCCAAGGTAACATCATGAGATGGGATTTCTTTGGTGGAAATCTTCTGGGTGTCATGAAAAAACTTGACTACCTGAAAGAACTTGGAATCGGTGGTATTTATCTGAATCCGATCTTTAAGGCAAGAAGCAATCATAAATATGATACAGGAGATTATCTGGCTATCGATGAAATGTTTGGAGATGAAGATTTATTCCAGTTATTGATAGATGAAGCTGCAAAACGTGGTATTCGAATCGTCTTAGACGGAGTATTCAATCATGTGGGTGCAGATTCGAGATATTTCAATGCTTTTGGCAATTACCCGGAATTAGGGGCTGCCGAAAGTAAGGATTCTGTTTACTTTCCATGGTTCAACTTTTTCAATTATCCGAATGAATATGAAAGCTGGTGGGGAGTGAAAGATCTTCCCAATGTGAATGAGAACAATCCTTCTTATCGTAATTTTATTGTTGGAAAAGATGGTGTCATTGAAAAATGGACCAAGATGGGTATCGGTGGCTGGAGGCTTGATGTAGCTGATGAAATGCCTGATGACTTTATCAAAGACATCAGAACTACAATGAATCATGTCTCAGATGATTCTGTTTTAATAGGAGAAGTCTGGGAAGATGCTTCAAATAAAATCGCCTATGGTAAAAGAAGAAGATATCTGTTAGGTGATGAACTTCATGCTACGATGAATTATCCTTTCAAAGACGGTGTTATAGCCTATCTAAATGGCCATGTAAGAGCTAGAGAGCTTTATACAAGGTTTATGTCTCTAAAGGAAAACTATCCAAGTGAAGCCTTTTACAGCGCCTTAAACAACCTGGGTACACATGACACAAAAAGAATATTCACTGAAATTGATGATATATCCAGATTGTCCATTGCAGTCGGCATGCTTCTCACATTTCCTGGAGTCCCGTGCATCTACTATGGAGATGAAGCTGGCATGAAAGGGGAATCGGATCCCTATAACAGAGGACCCTATCCTTGGGGAAATGAAGTTCCAGAAATATTCGAGATTTATAAAAATATGATAAACCTTCGTCAGTCTGATGATGCTTTTTCAAAAGGTGATTTTATTCCGTTCTATCAGGAAAATCTTTTCGGTTATCTCAGAAAAACGGAAGACAGCACTTATCTCATCATTATCAACAGAGAACCGGAAGAGGCCAGACTTGTCATAAGGGATTCAATTGGTTTGGAATCAGTGCTTCATGATGTGGAAAACCATCTGGAAGATTCCTATCAACTAAAACACAGCTCTTTCAACTGCATTAAAATCAAGTAATAGTAAGCGTCAAATAGACATAATGAAAGGTCTGAAGTTTAATATTAAACTTCA
>CAZXUT010000008.1:0-66776 GCA_964643785.1 uncultured Proteiniclasticum sp. | reverse complement strand
GCCTGCACTATGCGAACTTGATCTGAATTTTGAGTATTATACTCTACTTGAAAAAATGACGGTAAAGTACATGCAGGAAATCGGACAGAAGTATCCGCATTGTGGATATGGAAATATGTTTTCAAAATGGATTTTCACAAGCAACCCGCAGCCCTACAATAGCTATGGAAATGGTGCAGCAATGAGAATCAGCCCTGTAGGCTTTGCTGGTAGAAGCGAAAGTGAAATCATCAGCCTCTCTGAAACCATCACCGGTGTATCCCATAATCATGAGGAAGGATTAAAAGGGGCTGAAGCTGCAGCTCTAGCCATCTATATGGCACGGTCCGGCTACAGGAAGAGCGAAATCAGAGATCGAATCTCAAGAGATTATTATCCCTTGGATTTTACAATTGATGAAATCAGAGACACCTATCAGTTCAATGAAACCTGTCAGGAAACAGTGCCTCAGGCAATCGAAGCCTTTCTTGAATCCACCTCCTTCGAAGATGCAATCAGGACGGCCATTTCAGTGGGTGGTGACAGCGATACACTGGCAGCTATTACTGGTGCTATTGCTGAAGGATATTATGGCGTTCCCTCCTGGATCATAGAAGAAGCCTTATCCTACATGGATGAAGAACTTCTTGCCATCTACAATGACTGGCAGATATTTTTAGGACAGGATGCTGAAGTGTCCAAGTATCATGTTCTGACAAAGTATATCGGTTATTTTTCTGAACTGGGGTCCTATGTAGACTTCTTAAGAGAGACCGAAGGAGAAGTGCCTCAACTGGACTCATTTCAGAAACCTTCTCTCACCTACAAAGAATATGCTGATCTGTTTGCCGAAGAATTCCTTCAGTTTCTGGAAAGTCGCCTTGAATATCCGATGACAGGCACAGGCTCCATTGATTTAAGCAGTATGCTTTCATGGGAACATAACTCCTTCAAGTATACTTTCTCAGATTCATTGAATGAAGATCAGATTCTGACACTACTACTTGACGCGGTCAGAACCCATAAAATGGATAAGCATCACTTTATTGAAATGATAAGAGATGGTTCTTTACTTAAGCTCCTGAAAAAGCTTAAGTCCTTAGACAGTAAGAATCTACCTAAAACAGTGGAAGAGGTCTATTTTAAGATGGGTGGATATTTTAACGGTACTGAAGTCCATCACATTCAATTTGAGAATGATTCTGCACTGCTTACAAATACATTCTTTCAGGAACCACCGGTTAAAAAGCATTATTCATCAGAAGATGCAAAACAGCTTCTCGATCATTTCAAGAAGCTGCATCTGGAATACTGGAAAAATGAATATGTGGATTCATCCATCTTAGATGGCACAAATTGGAAACTGGCAGTGAAATACAAGGAAACCCGAGGAACCGTATGGAGTGGTCTTAATTCCTATCCACCTGAATGGGATGATCTGCTTACTATTTTTGGTATCGTACCTGATCGTGATGAAGAAGATATCGATGATGAAAATACAGATGATGTAATTAATCCTTCATAATTCTGAATGATAAAGATTTAGCCTATTCATCCATGAAGATGAATAGGCTAAAATCATGTATTACTCCAATAAATTTTAAGTATTTAGATACGATTACTTAATACTTACTTCACATTGAAATATTATTCTAAATCCACTAATGATAAGGAAGTGAAAAACATGGCACTAGAAGTATATCTTTATTTCAGTGGTAATGCTCGAGAAGCTGTGGAATTCTACTCTAAGGTGTTTGAAACTCCAATGAATGAAATTGCTACCTATGCTGATATGCCTGCTGACTCAGGTATGGCTCCTCTAGAAAACACAGAACATTTAGTGATGAACACTAGTCTTTTAATTCGGGGAACAACCGTCATGTTTTCTGATGAATATCCAGAATCAAGTAAGGATAGTCTCATCAAAGGAAATAATGTGGCTCTAGTCCTCTCAGATCCGAGTGAGGATACAATAAGAAACTTTTTCTCCCAGCTTAGAGAAGGTGGCAGCGTGATTAATGAACTGGAAAAAACTTTCTGGAGTCCACTCTATGGAAAATTGTGTGACAAGTTTGGGGTTTACTGGGAAATCATGGTCTACGATAGTGAATCTGACGCTTGATTAAGTGAAAAATCAGCTATTTAAGTTTCATAACGATACTTATGTCAACTTCTGTCAACGCATATCGCATCTGTAAAAAACCTCTAAAGAGCCTGTAGCAGTAATCAAGCTCTACTTGACTAAATCCGTTCGAAAATCTAGCCTATTCATTTAAAATTGATGAATAGGCTAGTACTCCGTAAACTCAACAGTTTCATTTCTTATCTCTTTCATTAATGCTTCCATTGTTTTTTCCTCAAAAGCACTATCTTTCATCATCTGATTAATCGTACATTCCCAGATAACTATAACCTTATACCCTTCTTCCTTGAGCTTCTCATAGACTTTTTTGTCTCTTGCTACATTTCTTCT
The DNA here is from genome assembly GCA_964643785.1 of uncultured Proteiniclasticum sp. Classification (GTDB taxonomy): domain Bacteria; phylum Bacillota; class Clostridia; order Clostridiales; family Clostridiaceae; genus Proteiniclasticum. The sequence continues at coordinate 64,324 of CAZXUT010000008.1, read as the reverse complement.
GAATTTATTTTCCCAGAATTCCGTGTTTGATTTAGGCATTGTCGCATATGTGCAATCAGTATGCCGATGCCAGAAACATCCGTTGATGAAAAGAGCGGTCTTATATTTACCAAGATACAGATCAGGCGTTCCAGGTAACAGCTTGTAATTGATCCTATAACGAAAACCTGCATGATACAGAAGCCTTCTTATATACTTTTCTGGCTTCGTGTTCTTCCCTCTGATTCTTGACATGTTTCTGATTCTTGCCTCCGGACTTATTTTATCCATTTACTTTCACCTTCAATTTCCTGATCAATGATTTCTACTATTCGTTCATCTCAGAATCTATCAATACAATGTGATACTATAAAATAATCCTCATTTTTCTGAAGTATATCATATTTAACATTCTCCAGAAACACTAGGTTAAATCTGATCCAGGAATTTATAATAAGTGTTCAAAATGAGGGATTAATAGAAACCGAATTTTAAAAAAAGATGCTGCAAATCGCAGCACCTTCTTCATTTCTATCCATGTGTATCTATTTTTGCTTCTATTTTTGTTTCTATCTTAGGTTTATCATTTATTAAGCATCACTGGAATTTAAGAAGACCTACCTGGAAGTCCATTTCTTTATCTCCAGTGATTATAAGCTCATTGTTTTCTTTATCTTTGAAGAATCTCAAGGAAAACACTTCTTCTCCTCCATTGATAAACAGCTCAACACTGGTGTGATCAATGAGCATCTGAAGATCCTTAAGTCCTTCTGGAAGCTCTACACTACGATACTCTCTTTCTTTACTGTACCAGTCCGTTCGTTCCACTTTGAAAGTAGCTCCGTCATAGCTGATACTGATTTCTCCACCATAGCTAAGCTCAAGATCACTGACCCCTTGCATGAAGTCCAGATTGACCTCAAACGGTTCTTTAACCTCACCCTTATAAGTGCTTCTGATGTCCTTCATCACGCTTTCACGAGCATTCTGAAGCTCTCTCACCGGTTTCTGGATCAGTCTTCCATCTGAAGATACACTCAGCTCTCTTATAACAGAAAGATGATGTACCCAATTGTCTTCTAAGGTAGGAAGTGATTCTTCCTTTTCCTTTTCCATGGTACCCATCCAGCCCATAGAGAGGATTCTCCCATCGGGATAGGAAAAACTCTGAGGTGCATAATACTCGAACCCTCGATCCATCTCATCAAACTCATTCTGGTCCTTCCTGAATTTCCCGTTCTTAAAGGTTCCAGTAAAGTACCCTGTCTGGAATATGTTTTTGAATCTCTCACCATCTGGTTCAAGACCCTGGGGTGAAAAGATGAATACACTCTTATCCTCATAGTTTATAAGGTCCGGACATTCCCACATGTAGCCAAGATTCAGATTTTCTTCCATGAGAGAACCTAATGATTCCCACTGGAGAAGATTCTTCGATCGAAAGAGTATGGTGTCTCCCGTCAGGTCCTCTTTCTGTGCACCCAGCACCATGTAGAAAAGGCCGTCCTCATGTTTGAAGACCTTCGGGTCCCTTACATGGGCAGTATATCCTTTAATCTCACTGATTACAGACCCCAGCTTTTCAAAATGGAATCCGTCTTCTGATACCGCCACACACTGGTAGCTTTCCCTTTCATCCTTATCATTTTTCACGTTCCCTGTGTAGAAAAGGTAAAGCTTCTCTTCATGAACCAGTGCACTTCCTGAATAACAGCCGTTCTTATCATAGGCTTCATCCGGAAGCAGAGCTGCCTCATGATAGGTAAAGTGAACGAGATCCTCCGTGGTTGCATGTCCCCAGCATTTATAGCTGTGGTCAGTACCATTTGGATTCCACTGGAAAAAGATGTGGGTAAGCCCCTTAAAATGGATGAGTCCATTGGGATCGTTTATCAGCCCATAGGGAGGGAGCACATGAAAATCCATGGCTCCATTTCTATCAATTCTTTTGTTCATGTTTCCCTACTCCTTCTATCCGCCGAAAATCTAGGCTGCATGATCCACAATATCTACATTGATTTCCTTGGAGATTTTCTTGGCCTGGAATCTTACAGCAAGGAAGCCTGTTCCAAATGCCGCTGCAATGACGATGAGATACTGAATCATGGTTGCTACTGAACTTGTGTATAAAAGCAGTCCAGGAATGAATGTGATACCCATACCTGTAGCTGTAAGACCAAAAATGTAAGTTACAAGTCCACCTACTGCTCCACCGACGATACCTGAACCAAATATTCTCATACTTCTAAGGTTTACACCAAAGAGTAGAGGTTCTGTGATTCCGAATAAGGTTGAAGTGGTGGAAGAAAGAGCGTTAGACTTCTTCAGCTTGTCCTTCATGATCAGCGCTGCTCCAATGGCTGCACCGAACTGTCCTGCCATACTGGCTGTACCTAAAGGATTCAGTACGTTCGTACCTGTGTCAGCTAAAAGCTGCAGTTCGATGATGGATAAGGAATGATGCAGTCCTGTGATGACAAGCACCTGCTGTAGTCCACCATAGATGATGTATCCGATTCCTAGAGGTGCCTGAATCAGCATGACGATGAAGTCTGAGACCCAGATTTCCATGGTATGGGTGATTGGCCCTAGAATGAAAAGCATCAGGAAGATTGTGATGGTCAGTGTCAGAAATGGTGTGACAACAAGATCGATTATCTGAGGCACAAAAGTTCTTAGCTTCTTTTCAATCTTCGCTACAAGAAGTCCTGCCACGATGGCCGGAATGATGGATCCCTGATAACCTACCAGAGGAATACTAAGTCCAAACAAATTGACTAACATCGGCTCAGCGTTTCCACCAGCAACAGCCCATGCGTTTGGAAGCTGTGGAGCAACCATCATAAGACCAACTACGATACCGATGATAGGATTTCCGCCGAACTTCTTGGTCGCACTGTATGCGATCAGAACAGGCAGGAATGCGAAGGCTGTATCAGTCAGCATTTCAAAGAGGCTCAGCATGGTCGGTGTAAAGTTCACGTCAAGTTCCAGAAGCAGTCCTCTAAGTCCCATGAGTAGTCCTGTGGTAACCAGCGCAGGAATCAGTGGAATAAGAATATCCGCTAAAGTTCTTACGACTTTCTGAACCGGATTCATATTGGAGTAGACATCATCTTTAAAACTGGTACTCTGATCCATCTTATGCATACTCATGAATTCATCATGGACTTCATTGACCTTTCCGGTACCGAAGATGAACTGATGCTGTCCGGTATTAAAGAAATACCCCTTGCTGCCAGTAACTTTCTCCGCTTTTTCTTTGTTCAGCTTGCTGTTGTCTTTCAGAATGATTCTGAGTCTTGTGGCGCAGTGTTCGAAGTTCTTGATGTTGTCCTCTCCACCGACTGCATTAAGGATGTCTTGAATCGTTTTTTCATTTTTCATTTCTTTCCTCCTAATGATTGCCTTAGTGACAGCAATTTCTTCAAGATCGCTCTTGAATATCGTACCGGTTCCATGATTTTCCCTGATTTTTTAAATATCATTTCAATTCAATCTCTTCATCTTCATTTCCTCTGTAGTTCAAGTACATATGATTGCTTTTTATATCAATTGACATTCTGCAAAGGATTTCTTTTATCCTATTGCAATGGGTTAAGTTTTATGTTATTTTCTGATTAATGGAACCGGTTCTATTAATTTTATTGTAGTCGATACTTTTCTATTTGTAAAGGGTATCAGAATTATTTAGCAAACAAAGTTTTTTGATGCTTAGCCTCGTCCTTTGCATTTGATCCCTAAATAGTTAAAGCGACTACTGGTTAAACAAAAAAACCTGAAGCTTATTACACTTCAGGTCCGGACATTTTCATTAAGTTTCTTTCCGCTTCATTGTAGATTCCTTCTTCATGAACTCACAACCCAATGTGATTCTCTTTGGAATCTCCTCACCGTCAATGATTCGAAGAAGATTTTCCACCGCAATCTTTCCCATTTCCTTATAAGCATATTTCACTGTGGTGATGGATGGTGTGATGAGATCCGTGATGGAATATCCTCCGAATCCTGAAACAGATATATCTTCAGGCACTTTTTTTCCTAAGGCTACTGATGCCTTATAAGCCGCTATGGCAATATTGTCCGTGGCGCAGATGATGTAGGTCGCTTTGGATTTTTTCAGATACTCCTTGAGAAACTGGAAGGCTTTATCATAGTTGAAATCCGCTATGACTTCTTCCACATGGATGTCATCAGAAAGGGATAGCCCATTAAGAACACCCTGCTTACGAAGTCTTCCTACCGCTTCATCTGTTTCTGTCACGCCCACATAGAGCACGTTTTTGTGACCAAGCTCCGCGGCGTGCTTTCCGATATGATAACCTGCATCCAGCTCATCATGAACAATGGAATAAGTGGCATCACTTCTTTGCCCCAGAAGAAGAACCGGAATACCGATTTTATGGATGGCTTCCAGATGTGCTTTCGTCACCACTGTTGCAAGCAGAATGATCCCCGCCACTTTCTGACGGGAAAGTGCATAGAGATTTTCCACCTCTCGCTGCACGTCCTGATCCGTATTGGTGATGAGCAGCTGGTAGTTTTTCTCTTTCAGTGCCTTATCAATACTTCCAAGGATCTCATTGGTTGCATAGGAGTTCAGCCTTGGAATGATGGTACCCACAAGATTTGATTTTTTGATCTTTAAGCTCTGGGCGAAAGTGTTAGGCACATAATCTGTCTCTGCGATGATTTTATCCAGAGCATCCTTGGTTTTCTGACTGACAGACCCACCATTGAGGTATCTTGATACAGTGCTTTTCGCCACACCGGCAAGTTTGGCAATATCATTGATTGTAACCATTGTGTGGGCCCCCTTTCCATTTCTCATATATTAGATTTATCATACCATAAAGCGCATCTCCCACCAATAATTTATAAGGGGCGATTCACACAAAACCTTTCATACCATTACAAGACTTCTGATCAAATTTTATTCATATATTTAACATCACTCATCCATCTATCCTCCTATATATTCATTTTACTTCACGTATGTACTGAGTTATACTAAAACAGAAAATAGTGGATACAATGATGGGAGAATAAGATCATGATAATACAATTTCAAGAATTCAAGGATGAAATTGATACTCTTGTAGAATTTTTAATATCAGATACCTGGGAATTTTAATGATCTTTTCCTGAAGGATAAACACATCAGTGATGTCTGTACCCGTCAACCACGCTTAAAGAAATTTCTTCAAGAGGGCGTTGACATAATCCTGAACTTATCAGACTATAATACTATATAGATTAAAATAATGGAGGTACCCACATGATCTTAGGTGCAATCGAAGCAGGCGGAACGAAATTTGTCCTTGCTGTCGGCAATGAAAAAGGCGAAATCACAGAAAAAATATCCATTTCTACAAGAACACCCGAGGAGACCATGCCGAAAATCTATGATTTCTTTAAGAAAAGAGAGATCACTGCTCTTGGCATCGGCTGTTTCGGTCCTTTAGAACTGAATAAAGACAAAGAAAAATATGGATACATCACATCCACCCCAAAACTTGCCTGGGAGGATTATGACATCTTAGGCAATCTGAAGAAGAACCTTGGTGTTCCTGTGGAGATTTCCACTGACGTCAGCGGAGCAGCCCTTGGAGAAATCACATTCGGTGATTACGAAAAAGAAGACACACTCCTCTATATCACAGTAGGTACCGGCATCGGCGGAGGTTATGTCATCGATGGAAAGATCCACAACGGTATGCTTCATCCTGAAATGGGCCATATCCTTGTGACAAAGAATCCAAAGGATACTTACAAAGGAGCATGTCCTTATCATAAGAACTGCCTGGAAGGCCTCGCAGCAGGTCCTGCCAATGAAGGCCGAACTGGCATGAAGGGCATCGATATTCCGGATGATCATGAATCCTTTGACTTCATCGCAGAATACATGGCAGAAGCCCTCATGTCCTATATTCTTATTCTTTCTCCTACAAAGATCATCTTAGGTGGAGGCGTCATGGGCAGAACCCATATGCTGCCGAAGATCAGGCTCATTCTTGAGGAGAAACTGAATGGATACATCAAGACGGATCTGTTAAGTGATCTGGACAATTATATTGTCACTCCTTCTCTTGGAACAGAGTCAGGCATCAAAGGTGCGCTTGCACTGGCCCTGATGGCCAAATAATATCAATCATTATAACCTTAACTTAATAAAATCCCGAATCAGACATTTCATTTTCGTCTGATTCGGGATTTTTCTTTTTTTGTTATTTAATTCGTTATTTAATTCGTAACCTAATATGTAGTTACTCTGCTATTGACTCATTATTTCAGATCTTTCTTATCTCAAGACATCCTGTTAGATTCTGAAGAAGCCCATACTTTCATCCATCATCTCAGCACTGTTTCTGCTCTCCGTAGACATACTCACGATGTCATTGGTCTGGATCGCGATATCCGAAATCTTCTGTGCAATCTGGGAAGAACCTTCCGCTCCCTCAGTTGCAGCTCTTGATACATCCATGATGGCGCTTCTGATCTGTTCCATTGAACTGAGCAGAGTATCAGCCATATCACCGATCTCATGAACTATACTCTTCACCTTGTTGGCATCGTCATCATAACGCTCACTGGTTGTCACAAGCATTTCATAATCCTCAATGACATTGTTGTCCATGAAGGCAAGAAGCTTCTCCGCATCCTTTACAACGCCACTGACGGCATCGGATACATTAAGGGTGATGTCATTTATTTTTGACACCGCTTCCTTGGAATTTTCAGCAAGAACTCTGATTTCATCCGCGACCACTGCAAAGCCTCTTCCAGCTTCACCCGCACGGGCAGCTTCGATGGAAGCATTCAGTGCCAGAAGATTCGTCTGGGACGTGATGGCAAGGATTGTCTGGGACAGCTCTTTAATTTCATTGATGGCACTGGTTTTCTTTATGGATTCTCTTAGATTCAGGTTTGTTTCCTCATAGATATTCTTCGCATTCTTCTGAGAAGAAACTGCTGCCACTTTCAGCTTTTCCGCACGACCTTTGATGTCGTTTGAGAAAGCATTGCCTTGCTCGGTTTTCTCCTGCATGTTCTCCACCAGATTCATGACTTCATCTGCTGAAGCAGTCATCTCCTGAGATGCGGCTGAAGTCTCCTCCATACTTGCAGAAAGCTCTTCCGTGGTTGCAGAAATATCCTGGATATTATAATGGATTGATTCTGTGCTTTGTGCGGATTTCACGCTGATATCTTTCAGCGTTCTTGACTCCTTCTGGATGCCCTTAATAATCCCAGCAATCTTATCTTTCATATTACCTGATGACTTTGCCATGTCTCCCACTTCATCTTTTCTCATAAGAAGCTTCGATGGAATATCAAACATGAAGTTTCCTTCTTCCATTTCCTTCAGATGATTCTGGCTATGACCGACGCCCTTAGCAATGTTTTTTCCAAGAAGATAAGAGAAAGCAAATCCAAGCACAAGAAACAGGAAGGCCAGACCTAAAATGAAGTACATGATTTCTGTAAGCCCTGCGTTCTTGACATCCGTATAGACGCCAACAAACCACATGCCGATGACTTCATCGGATGCATTACGAATCGGAATATAATAAGTCTGAGCAGAAGTGCCCAGAATATCAGCATTTCCTGTGAATACTTCCCCTTCTACAAGAACTTTCTGAATCACTTCATCCGAAGCTTTTGTCCCTATTGCTCTTTCTCCATCTTCTTTTTTGATGTTGGAGGATATTCTTGTATCTTTCGCAAATAAAGTGGCTAGAATCTGTGTATCTTTTGTAAAACCATCTACAAATACATAATCCTCATTGAATTTTTTCTTGCCCTTATATAGAGCATCGTCTTTTAAAGACCATTCTCCAGGGAAATAGGTGTCTAGCTGATCGGATCCAATATGGGAATAATTTTCCAGTTCCTTTCGGGTTTCCTGTTCAAAAAGATTTCCCATACGACCTTGCATGGTCCATAAAATGGCCGAGGTCAGTACCAGAATCAGCGTAAATGAGGTTAATGCTATTTTCCATTTGATTTTCATCGTTTTCTACCACCTTATAATCTTTTATGTTTTCTAATGGATAATTACTAATTCAAGACAATCATTCCACTTTAACTATATCGACGGTGTTATCCATTCTTTAAGATAAGATGCACAGTAATTATTCATAAAACACAAAGTGATATGTATTTCACAACATCTGATTGAGAGATTGATGAAATCTCGCCTAATTCTGCTTACCCCTCATCACTTGATCTTTCCATCTTCACAAGATCAGATAACAGGAGAAAATAAACTGAACGTATGACACGGTTTTTCCCTATATATGAATATTATATAATTTCAGATGTATAATATTTTAGAGTAATACTATACTTGCCTAGATAAGGAGAACTCCAATTGTTTAACCCAATGATTTGATTTGTATTCTAAACTTCTTCATATAATCATCAAATATTGAACTTCATATTCAATGTAAATAAAAACGTTTCATTTTTTTTATTTTTATTAACCTTATAGGTTAATAAAAATGTTGACTTAGTAGAGGTGCTAAATTACAATGATAGTAGAATATAAGAATACGAAGCTTAAAAAGCAATGTGAGGATCCAACCATTGCACAGAAAGACTTCAGAACAGGAATAGGAAACAAACTATCTCAGCGAATCAGTGAATTCATTTCCGCAGTAAATTTGAGTGACATCAAAGCATTGCCTGCAGCCAGATTACACAAACTGGAAGGTGCAAGAAGTGATGAGTATGCAGTAGACCTTGTCCACCCTCATCGTTTAGTCTTTAAACCAATTTTGGATGATAGGAATAATATCAGAATGCTTGAACTGATCACTGTTGTAAGGATAGAGGAAGTGACTGATTATCATGGTAAACAAAAAAGATAATAATTTCATGCCAACTGTTGCACTACCTCCAGGTGTTACCATCAGAGAAAACATGGACTATTTGGGTATGACTCAGAAAGAACTAGCTCTACGCTTAAGTATTACTGAGAAACATTTAAGTCATGTCCTCAATGGAGATTCACCCATCACCTATGATACTGCACTGAAACTGGAATCGGTTATTGGACCAAGTGCTGAATTCTGGATGAAGCTGGAAACAAACTATCAGCTGAATAAATACAGGTTAGAAGAAGAAGGGAAATTGAAAGAAGATCTGGATATACTTAAGAATATCCCTTATAGAGACATGGCCGCTAATGGATGGGTGGAAAAAGAACGAGATCTGAAGAAGAGAGTTCTGAATACCAGAGATTTTTTTGGCGTAGGATCACTAAGTGCTATCAAAAAAACCTATGCTGTGGCATACAGAACGCATAACAGTTCCAATACGATTTCTGATTATGGTATTCTGGCATGGCTTAGAAAAGCAGAAATTGAAGGCGTCAAAAAACAAGTTGAGAAATTCGATAAATCAAGATTAAGAAAACTGATACCCAGATACAGAGAACTGACCCTTCTGCATCCAGAAGGATTTTATCCAGAACTGGAAAGACTGTGCGCTGAAGCTGGAATTGCACTGGTTTTAGCAGAGTATATTCCTAAAACATATATCTGTGGCGCAACGGTATGGAGAGACAACAGAGCAATCGTCGCACTCAGTATGCGAGGAAAACGAGCGGATGTATTCTGGTTCACTTTTTTTCATGAAGTCGCACATCTTTTAAATCACACAAGAAAAGAAGTTCATATTATTTTTGAAAACACTGATGAACAAGATCAGGCAAATGAAATCGCAAGTAATTATCTGATTTCTAAAAAAGAATATACGAACTTCATTGAAAACCATAATTTTACAGATATAGATGAGATCAGAAAATATGCTGAAGAGATCGGTATAGCATCCTATGTGCTTATTGGAAGACTTCAACACGATAAGCTGATTGACTATCCAAGTTATAATCATCTCATTCCGTCTTTTGAAATTACAAACACATAATCATTGCTGAAACATCAATCTGATCAACTTTTAGTTGGTCTTTTTTTATGCAATACATCCATCATAAGTACACTCATAGCTTACTAATACCACTTCCACTACATTATTTCACTATTACGCTTCATTATTGTGAAAAGAAGCCGATACATAATAGGTAGTGATTCTTTCTGTGCAAAGATAGAAGAATCAGTCATAGGAAATAAATCCAATTGATAATCCATCAAACTAAACAAGAGATAAAAATACTGGAGGAAAAGAAATGTTCAAGAAGAGAAAGCTCATGAAAGAAGCTGAAGGAAATACTGTTATAGAAACACAGATTAACTCGAACCAGGAACAGTATAGTGAGATTCTAGCAGACAAAGAGAAATGCATTGTATCTACTATGGAAGTTGTAAATGACCTTCTTCAATATATGACAGGACTTGATTATGTGAGAGAAATGATTATAGATACCAATGCACAGGCGGAAATGATCCAGACAGTTGCAGCCAGCAGCGAGGAAATGTCTGCAGCAACTGAAGATATTTCAAATTATGTCCAGAAATCCAGTGATAATATGAGAACGGCCATGAAAGAAACAGATGATGCCCTCACCAAAGTGGAGAAGACATTCTCAGGTGTAGAAGAGAACATCAGCGAAATTCATGGCGTCAAAGGAATCATGGAGGAAGTTAAAGAAGAAACAGTAAAAATCAACGCTCTGGTCAATGTAATCAAATCCGTGGCAGACCAGACCAATCTACTTTCTCTTAATGCCTCCATTGAAGCAGCAAGAGCCGGAGAAAACGGCAGAGGATTCGCTGTGGTGGCCAATGAAATCAAGAAACTTGCAGAAAGCACCAAGGAACAAGTGGACATCATCAGTAGAATTGTGGAAGGCCTTAACGAAAAAATCAATCGGGCTTCCGGTGAAATCGGTCGAGTTGTAGACAGTTTTTCTGATTCCAAAGACTCCATCAATGAAGCCACAAGCGGACTTTTTCAGATCAGCGGCATCATGAGGACTGTAGAAAGCAGTTTCACTTCCATCTCCGCCAATGTGGAAGAGCAGACAGCAACCACACAGGAGATCACAGCCAACATCATGGAGATCAACGAGAAGTCTTCTGAACTGAAAGAAAAGACCAATCATACCGGTCAGACTTTCTTTGATATCTCACAGAAGATTGACGAAGTAAGGCTCACTGCCCTTTCTTATGCGAGCACCAAAGACCCTAAGACTCTTATTGACTTGACCGTCACAGATCACCTCATGTGGAAGTGGAGAGTCTACAATATGATTCTTGGTTATGTGAAACTGGACACAAATACTGTAGGAAACCATACCACCTGCAGATTAGGCAAGTGGCTCGCCACTCTAGACCATAGTGACAGCAGAATTACGAATATAATCAGTAAAATTGAAAAACCCCACGCCGAGATTCACTCTGGCGCAAAAAAAGCCATTGAAGCCTATGACGCTGATAATATTGCAGCTGCAGAGAGACTACTGAAGGATATTGAAAGAAACTCAAGTGTTGTAGTAAGCAATCTTATGGAATTGAAAAAAATACTCTGATGCTGCTCAATTTATCAATGTAATATGTATTCACCATTATTATGATAAATTTGAACACTGATAATAGAGAGGACCGTTGTAAAACTATATTACATAGTTTTACAGCGGTTTTTTCAACCCCCAGTATAAAGATTAAAAAAATTTTTCGAAAAGTAGTTGAAAAGTAGACTAAATTGTATTATGATAATCTTAAGTTAGTTGAAAAGTGGACTAATTGAATATATTATATACGGAGGAACAACATGAAAATAGGAATTATTATAGGTAGCGTTAGAGATGGAAGAAACGGAGATGCCGTTGGAAAGTGGATTTATGACTTTGCTCGTAACAAAAAGGATGAAGGTGTGGAATATGAGTTAGTCGATCTTAAGGACTACAATCTCCCATTCTTAGGCGCAGAAGCCTCAGAAAATCAGATGGCAGCCATTGGGTTATGGCTTGGTAAGATCGCATCCTTTGATGGATACGTATTTGTCACTCCTGAATACAACCGTTCGATAGCTGGAGCATTCAAGAATGCACTGGACTATCTGGATGAAGAAATCAGAAATAAAGCAGTCGGATATGTAGGATACGGTGGACTTGGCGGAGCATTTGCGATTCAGTCCCTTCGAGGCATCAACGCAGAGCGATCACTTGCTTCTGTAAGAACCATGGTGAACTTCTCTCTGATGACAGACTTTGAAAACTTCTCGGTATTTAAGCCCGCCCCACACAATGAAGTGAACGCAAACGCCATGCTGGATGAAGTCATTCTCTGGTCCAGAGCTTTTAAAACCATCAGGAAGGTGAGCTAATTGAAAACAATACCTTATACCATCGGGAACGCAAGGCTTTCCCCAAGAACCCGTTTAGGGGTGGTACACCTGAAAGTGAAGTATCTGAAAGAACAGATTGCTTTCTATCGTGAAGTGCTGAAGATGACTCTTCATGAAGAAAGCGAAGATCATGCAGTTCTAGGAGACACCCATAAGCCTCTTCTTTATCTCAGAAGAGTGGATGACCTGAAAAGATACAATAACACCACAGGAATGTATCACTTCGCCCTTCTCTATCCCAGCGAAAAAGAGCTCGCCAAGGCCATCTCATGGCTCTTCTCCATCAAATATCCGAACTCCCCGACAGATCACGGCATGTCTAAAACCACCTATCTCAAAGATCTGGAGGGAAATGACATTGAGCTTTATGTACGAACCAGTGAAAGAGGAAACTATGTATCTAATGGTGGAGACCTGAAGTTTCTTTACACGGATGGCACCTTGACAGACGGAAGAGATCCCTTGGATCTTGATGTGCTTTTCAAAGAACTGGATGAAAATGAAAGTCTGGAGACCCCGCTTACAAACATGGAGATGGGACATATCCATCTTTACGGATCGAATCTTTCCTCCATGCTTGCCTTTTACCGAGATGTGATTGGTTTTGCCGAAGGGCTCATGATGAAAAGCTTCGCCATGGGAGATGTTGGCCTTGAAGAAGAACAGTACCACGTAGTGGCTTTCAACTCATGGAAACAGACAGATATCCCTGCTCCAGAAGACGCAGTGGGCTTGGACTACTTTACGCTCATTCTCCCTAGCAGAGAAGACTATCTTTCGCTGAAGAGCAGATTGAATGAAGCCAAGGTGGAGACCTTCATGGAAGAAGATGGTGAATTTATCTATGACCCATCTCATATTAAAATCAGACTGGAAGTAGATATCGAAGCAGTCTGAGAAAGCAACGCTTCTTTTTATTCATCTTCTGGCTTTTGGTTGAAAAGTAGACATATTGACGATATAATAATCTCATCCTAGGAACAAGCTTTGAAACAACAGCGTATTCAAAGCTTGTTTGTCCAAAATGATAACTTTATTTTCGTGCAATGCCAACGTAAAATCAGCAAAGGAGGATGGTACTATGAATTTTGAAATCATGGATGCACTATACACAAAACTCCTGAAAATCAATCATCTTATGAGCGCTCGTCTTGCAGCTATTGCCAAAGAAGAAGACCTGAACCCCTCAGAACTCATGATTGTACTGGACGTCAAAAACAATCCCCATACAGATCTTCTGAGTGTCTGTGAAAGACTCGGCATGAAGAAAAGTGCTGCATCCAAAGCCATCCGAAAGCTCATTGAGGTTGGCTATATCGAAAACCATATCTGTGAGAGCGACCAGCGAAAAGTATCTCTCATCGGAAATGAGAGTACCTGCAACAAGCTCTGCAAAGAAACTACACTTATGAGCACTTTCAAGGACATCGACAATCCAAAGTATGACGTGGATATGATTCTAAAATCATTGGATGATCTTCTCGAAATCCTTTCATCCAGTAAAAATTGAGAAAGCGAATCACAGTAGATGGAAACCGCAGTCCATCCCAATGTATACTTGGTAGTTCAATAAGAGGTTAAATTTAAGAGCAGCTGTGATACCTTTAGGTAAAAGGTATCACAGCTGCTCTTTATTTCCAGACATTTACATAACCCTCTCCAATCTCTCGAATCACACGAAATATCCACTGACTTGCTGATTTCCCATCCTTAAGTAAAACTTCTTTATGGCAGATGACAATCTCATACTTAGGTGCTTTATCTGCTTCTCAGTTATCTCTACATCAGGTGAAACTGATCTCTGTGTTGATCAAGCATTTCACTCAGCTGCTTATCCAAGTTTTCCATAGGAATGCGGAACACATCTACAAGAAGCTTCCCTTTCATCTGTCTGTCTTGCCGGATTACTTTGCCTTGCAGCTTTCTGTAGTACTCGTTGGAAGGCGCAAAATGATGATTATAGACAATCATCTGCTCTTTCCCAAAATCTCTGAAGGCTTTTACAAGGACAGAAAGAAGCATCAGAGAAATCCCCTTTCCACGATGGTCTTCTTCAATCCATAGACCGTTGAGTTCCATGGCATTCTCATCATCTTCCACTTCTGCGAAAGACCCGAAAGCGCTGCCAATAAGCTTTCCTTCCTGAAATGCACCAAGTAGAATTCTACGGTCTTGATGCTCTTTCTCACTTTCTGCCCACTTGGTGTAAAACGACATCTCTTCTTCAAAAGAGAGTTCATGTTCCACTTTCCCTGCAAGTTCTTCCTGCCAGCAGTGAATCTTCAACTTAATGGCAGATTCCAGTTCATCTGTTGTAAGAGCTCTTATTTCAATCATAGAATTATCCTTTCCCAAAGAATTTAAGTGGTGGTATTGATTACTTACAGCATCTCATCTGCTGTAATCGCGCTCTTGGTTTATATCTAATTTGAATCATCTCTAGAATCAATAGCACCAGATAATGAAAATTTATTTTGTTCTTTTACTTCATTCAAATACCCATCCAAAATTACTTCCAGACTCTCCCCATCCATATTATCCTTCAAGAAATAGGCTGAAGGCACAAAAACCTTCACTATTTCATATGAACCTGATTCTATGCTCTCAACCTTCAGCTCCGCTTCAATTCTTTCCTTATTGCTTATGCTTCCGTTTCCGATCTTCAATGGATAGCTCAATGCCAGGTTCAGATCATAGACCAAGTAATTGCTATTATTAGATATGCGTATGTTGTATTCTATGCCATCATTAACCACTTTTTCATTCTCGATTTCCGCTCCAATCAGATCGACTGCTTGAGCTGCTTCTTGGACACTAATACCCTTAACACCTTGGTCGCCACTAAATGGATTGAATAGCACTCCAATTGAAAACAGCATGATCGCGACAATCGTTATGAAAATGATGAAGACGATTGGTTGACGAAAATTCAATATATGCATTCTCTTGAGATCAGAACTTTTCATTGCAGCACCCCTATTTGCTTCGTTTTAATATGTTTCAACATATTTCAAGTTTGTAATTTGATTTAAAACAGATCATTATTATATCGAAAGACATACTAACGGAATAAAAGATTTTACCAGTACTGATCTTTAATCTCAGCATTTTTTTCTGTGAAGTGATCAGAATACAAAGGACTTAACTTTTTACAAATATACTTCTCTCCAATTGAGAACGATAACTGAAAATCGTTTTTCTATTAGAGTCAAAGTTATGGTAAATAGAAATCTTATCTGTTTTACCATTCACAAAATCTATATATGGTCTTAGAAACTCATACTCATTTTCACTCCTGCTACGATGTTTTACAATAAGATCAATATGCTTATTGAATAAAGATAGATACTCACTATTATCAGTCTTTAAGGATAATAATCCAATCAGTTTTATTACATTAAATACACCAATAACATGTAAAACGGCATATTTGCTGCTGTTATTTTCTTCATACCATTTCATCAGGATCTCATCCAATTTATCGCGATCCAGATATGCGCTTTTTGTACTTATACTCTCTAATAAATAATTTTCCATGATATGTACTGTCTCGATATCTAATGTACCTTGGTAAGATTCCAGATAGTTTGCATAATCTCTAGCATCTAACTCCTCAATATTTGGAAAACTATAAATATATTTTATAATGCTATTTTCATTATAAATATATTTCAACCCTTTCCAGCTAACACCATCACTTAGGGATTTCTGCAAATAGACTGCGATGAAACTAATCAGGAATACCAACAAGAAATTATGCTGAAAAATAATGTTGATAGCATAAAACGCTAAAATATACGCTGCCAAGTCAGCTATCGTATTAATTCTCAATAGAGTTCTAAATTTTTCTTTTACTTCTGTTTCGTCTGCTTGTTCAACCTTAAGAAAATAAACCAGATTCAGAGGTATGATATCGCGAATTGATTCTGGATTCATAAGCAAAACCAGAGGTTTGAAACTGATTCTACCATCAATGGTAAACGGATAAACTATATTGTACTTTATCTTCATTTTTGTGAATACCTTTAGTAGCAAGTATTCTATGATGACACTCAGACATTTGATAATATATAAGATCAGTACAGTTACCAACATCCCTATGCCTATTTTCAATAATGAAAGTCCAGAAGATTTCTGAATTATATTAAGTAGCTGTAAATAAACAGGACCCATTACAAACATGAAACAGATGACCAAAACACTTTTCTTATGAAATAATTCAGAATTAAACATCATTTCATTCTCCTTTTATTCTCATTATGAAGTCCTGTATTAGTATATTAAGTGAGTTCATTTACCTAAGTATGATCCAAGTCTACTTGTGTGACATTAAACAACTTCTTTGCATCAGAGTTCATAAACTTCCAGTTTCTTCATCATTTCATCATAAGTTTCAGTAGAAACAGCTTAACTCATTACTTATCAATACTCTTTGATGAAAATTATACCATTATAACATATAGATAGTAAATAAAAATTGTATATCAGATCACTCTCTGATTTCATCAGTTTTGAAAAATCGATAAAAGAAAAGAGACAGCAAAACCTGTCTCAATTCAATGTATATTATTAATTTATCTAGACGATGGTATTGATCACTTCCAGCATCTCATCTGCGGTAGTCACGCTCTTGGCATTGACCTGGTAGGCTCTCTGAGTGACGATCATGTCCGTCATGCTTTGAACCATATCCACATTGGACTTTTCAAGGGCTCTCTGTCTTACGTTCCCGTAAGCACCCTCTGGATTGTCCACAGAATTAATAAGCGGTGTACCATTTCCTGGAAGATATTTTCCTTCACCAAGAGAGATCAGCTGATCGCTTGATCCCGGTGTATAAAGGATGATTCTTCCTAGAACCTGATTCACTCCATTATTGTCTTTTCCAGAAATCAGACCTCCTTCACTGATGGTGATGCTGCTTTCTTCACCCCACTGTGCCTGAGGAACGAAGGTCACCATGCTGAGAAGATTTCCTTCTTCATCCGTGATGGAAGAATCTCCATTCTTCTGAAAAGCGCCGTTTCTTGTAAGCATAAGATTGCCCTCAGGATCCGACACACCGAAATAACCGCTGCCTTCCATGGCCACATGGAAGCTTCCTTCTGATGCTACAATAGGTCCCTGGGTGAAGTTCGTCTTGGCATAGATAGCCCTTGACCCGATGCCTATAGAAGCATTCTGGGCATTTTCAGAGAGCTGCACCTCATATTGTCCCATTTCATTCCTGAGAAGCTCACTGAAGCTCACTTCTTTTTTCTTGTATCCGTTGGTGTCGCTGTTGGCAATCTGGTCCGCCACGTTGTCCATGACCTTCTGCGCTGTTCTCATTCCACTGGTACCTATTTTTAAACTGCTAAACATCTACTTCATCCCCCTAATTTCTTCCGATTTCATTGACTGTTTTCTGAAGCGTTTCATTGAGGACCGAAAGAACCCTCTGGTTGGACTGGAATTCTCTGGATACTTCCATCATCTTCACCATCTCATCCATGATGTTCACATTGGCATTTTCTAGATATCCCTGATTGACCTGTGCATCGCTCACCAGAGGATTTCCGCCTGCAATCTGGTAGATGTTCCCTCCTCTTAGTTCAAAGGCCGCTGTCTCCTCGAAGTTCGACAGCATGAGCCTTACATCAGTGCCATTGATATAGCCGTCCTGGCTCACTGTAAGCTCATCTCCCACCACAAAGATTTCTGTAGTGTTCCCCTGTCCGTTTATCCCCATGACAGGATAGCCTTCCTGAGTCACAAGTCTCTGGTCTTCACTGATTCTGAAGTTACCGCTTCTTGTGAATCCCGTTTCTCCGTTTTCAAGAGCCAGCGTGAAGAATCCCTGACCATTGAGTGCCAGATCCGTGGCACTTCCGGTTTCTTTCAAGGACCCTTGGGTGAAGTTCGTCACAGCGCTGTCTATTTCTGTACCCATGTTGATGGTGCCAAGTAGGACTCTCTGGTTATTGTCTCTTCCCCCAGCATTGTTATAGAGTTCATTTTCTTCCATGGTTCTCTGAATCAGGCTCTGCATCTTATAGCCTGGTGTATTCACGTTTGCAGCATTGGCGGAGTTATTCTCCTGTCTCTTTTGCAGCACATCCATCTGTCTGGTCACATTATATAGGCTTCTTATAATCATCTACTTATTCTCCTCTTCCAGGTTCACGCGTATTTCTTCAGGATAGACCATACCAAGATCTCTTGCTCTTTCCTCGATGCCTCTATCTATGCCCATGACACTGGAGAGATTCATAAGGATTGCACCAATGAGGATCCCTATCCCCAAAGCCACATAGACTTCTGATTTTACTTTCTGTAATGCTTCGATAAGTTTCTTAATAGTAAAACCTCCCCTTTGTTCATCCGGGTGACATTGGCAATCTGCTGAATGCTGAGCCCCTCTTCTTCGTAGTCCATCACCTTCCTGATATTATCAGGCATGGGTTTTTTCTTTGATTCCAGATCAGCTGCTTCATCTTTTTCAGTGATCTCTTCCATCTTTGTTTTTTCTAAGATTTCTGCAGTTTCTATGATTTCTTCCTGATCTATAATTTCTTCTCTGCTTTCTTTCTTTTCTTTTTCTATTTTCTTCTCCTGGACTCTGGATTTCACCTCTATTGAAGAAGGGTTCTCGGTTCTGATCTGTCCCAGAAGTTCTTCCTTTTCCACCTGCCACTTGAGGAGATGTTCGAAAAGGCTTTTCTCCATTTCCGACATCCGGTCCGTAAGATCCGCGATCGTTTCCTGATTCTCTTCCTTCATAGGAAAAGCATCCGGTTTCTCATCAGTCTCAGTTGCAGCGAAATAACGCCGCCTTTCCTGTCTTCTCTGTTTCTTCATACCACGCAGGCCGTGAAGAATCATGGCTGTACCTATAAATAGTAAAAAATAAAACATGATGATTCCTTTCAAAGAGGCCTAAGCCATAAAATCTCTTAATTTTAGAATGATCTTTCCATGGATCTGAGAAACCCTCGGTATGGAGATTTCCATTGCATAGGCGATTTCCTTCAGCGTCAGCTCCTGCACATAGTAAAGATCCAGTATAATCTGTTCACGCTCGTTGAGCTTCGTTATTGCCTCTCTTAACTGCAGTTTTCTCTCTTTGTTCAGGTACTCCTCTTCTGGTGTTTCTGTATTCTGATCTTTGATCAGATCAGAAAGCTCCACCACTTTTCCGTCTCTATGAAAAAGCGTGGTCTCAAAAGAGACCTTGGACAAATAATGTACAGTCTCATGGAGTTTTGAAAGTTCCTTCTCGCTGATCCCCAGCTCTTCACAGATCTGATGTTCATCAGGACTTCTCTTATACTCCTGCTCCAGTTTCTCCTTGGCTCCATAATAGTCATTGAGCTTTGAGATCCGGTCCCTTGATACTCTCCCGGTCCTTCTCATTTCGTCAATGATGTTTCCTTTGATTCTTAACGTGGCATAGGCCTCAAAAGGCACGGCCTTCGTCGGATCAAATTTTTTCAGTGCATCCAAGAGTCCTATGACGCCGATAGAAAAGAGATCATCCTTATCAAGGTCTCCCTCCCCAGGATCTATTCTTCCCACAATTCTTTTCACCAGTGGGATATATTTTATTACCAGGTCATTATCTGGTTTGGCATTTGGATAACCCATGGGTCACCTCCCATACTATTTCCTGTGTATTTTTCTCATGATCTGAAAAACATAGTTTACGATCATTTCCTGGGTCTTCTCTATAATGTCGTCAAATCTTATTCCATAGAAGTACTTTATTCCAGAGGGATTTACAAGCATCTGCTTGTGCATCACTGTCCCTCTTAGAATCAGCACATCATTCTGGATCTGAAACTTCAGAATGATTCTCTGCCCTTCACTGATGTTTTCTTCACAGTAGAGCTTGATCCCACCTGCACTGATGTCAAGCATGAGTCCCTGCTTCATGTGTTTTGTAATCTCATTTTCCACCCGGCCAAGGTCTCTACTGAAAGAGACTGACTCGATGACATCCCGATCGGCTATATAGCTTATAGGATCTGAACAGTCCACTCTGACAAAATTTCTTCTCTGGACAGTCTTCCATCCCGAAATCGTAGAAATGGTATAGGTAGGTGCTTCCGCATTAACCCTACCTGCGATGACCCCCTGAAATCGGACACCCTTGTTTTTTTTGAATACAACGCAGGTGATCCTTTCTCCTGACTTAAAGAGCTTGAAGTGTCTGTCATCTGCCGGTATGGCAAAATTTATGGTGTCATCGGTCTTGTCCGTGATTGTTGCCTCCAGGGCACTTTCATCTTCGCAGGTGATATGTATTTTTTCTCTGATATCAATCCATTCCATCATATAACCCCTGTTACGTTCCAAAAATTTTCATAAAGCGATTCCCCAACTGCTTTATCGTTGAAATATTGCTTATGAATAGAGTTTCATCCAATATTATACCAGCTATATCATGTATATTACCACTAGATAATGCATTAGGGTATGAAAGTATAACAGGTTCCTGTTTCATGATGGCTTTCTCTACTCGAGTATCATCAAAGATATACCCGCAGTTTTCAAGTTCCAGAGAAAGAAAAGACTTACAGGTGGATTCCAGTTTCTCAAAAGCCTCTTTTGCATTTTCTTTGGAAGACACTTTATTCACGATGAGCTTCACCGTGGACTTCAGCTCGTAATGACTGATGGTCTTCAGTACCCGGTAGGCATCTGTTATGGCTGTAGGTTCCGGAGTGGTCACAAGGATCACTTCATGGGCGAAGGTGATGAAGCTTAAGGTTTCCTTGCTGATGCCTGCACCGTTGTCGATGACCATGACATCAAAGCCTCCAAGCTTGATGAGATCCTTGATGAGGGTCTTCTGAGCTTCCTTGTCAAGAAGATTCATTTCCAGAAGTCCCGCTCCCCCTGAAATCACCTTGATTCCATTGGGACCATCATAGATGATTTCAGAAAGTTCTACTCTTCCTTCCAGATAGTCAAAAAGGTCATACTCATAAAATAGCCCCATGACGATGTCCGCATTGGTCATGCCGATATCCGCATCCATGAGGAGCACTTTCTTCCCTTTCATTGCCAGTGCGATGGAAAGGTTCACGGATACATTGGTCTTCCCCACGCCCCCTTTTCCGCTGACCACAGCATAGATCTTCACCAGGCCGCTTTCAGGAAGAGGCATCTCTTTCTCTTTCGAGTCTTTCTCTATATTCTCTGATTCCTCAAGGACACTTTCATTTTCTGCGGTGCCCGATTTCTCCGAGATGATTTTATCTTTGTACTTGCCTTCATCGTCATCTTCGTATTCATCTTTATCTTCATCTTCGTAGCTGTCTTCGTACTTGTCTTTGTACTTATCTTCGTAGCGCTCTTCCTCTTCCACTTCTATAGGAGCAGGAACCACTTTTTCCTCTGCTTTCTCTGCCAGCTGTTTTCTTTTGACATATTTAGAGGCCATCATTCTTTTTCTTAGAGATTCCGCCTGATCAATCATACTGTATCTCCTTCCAGAGATAGGATAGAACATTATCAAGGGACGCTTCCATGATGTCCTCCGGTACGATCTGACCATGGCAGAAATACTGTACTGGAAGCACATTGTTTTCCATCATGTTCCAGAAATTGTTGTAGTTCTCCACCTCATCAAATTTAGTGAGTATGATGCCATTATAGGAAAGATCCTTATATTTCTTCATGATTCTGTTGTTGGTATCCACCTCTGATGACATGCTGATGGCAAGGTAGGTCTGCCTGTCTTCAGGCAGCTCATCAAGATAGGAGCGGATTTCATCTATACGGTCCTCATCTTTTGGACTAGCCCCGATGGTGTCCACCAGAATGAAGTCACAGTCCTTGAGCATGGCCAGTTTCTTTTTGATGTCCTTCGGCTGACTCACTGTCACGCACTTGATGCCCAGAATCTTGGCGTATTTTCTCAGCTGCTCCACAGCGGCAATTCTGTAGGTGTCTATGGTCAGGAGCCCCACCTTCTGATCATTTTCCAGAAGTTCTCTGGAGGCGATCTTTGCGATGGTGGTGGTCTTTCCTACCCCGGTAGGACCTACAAGAACGTTGATTCTCCCAAAAGGAAGCTCTTTTTCATAGGCATGATTCACGTAGCTTCTGCCGATGAAATCTCGGATCCGATCCAGCGTGATCTCTTCCCCTTCCAGGACCTGATTTCTCAGGTAGTTGTCCCATCGAGCACGGATCTTCTCGTCTTTTCCGAAGATTTTAAGAAGCTTCTTGTTTTCCTTCTTCTTCATGGGTATTTCCTGGATAATCTTCTTTTCTCGATCAAAAAGGATCTGGTTGAACTCCTCTTTATCCCGCTTGTTCTTTTCATGGACGGTATCTTCAATGGCCACGGTGACTTCCAGCATTTTCTTTCTGAAAAACCTGTACCACTTCCCCGGCCTCACCATTTTCTGCGAGATGATGATGGCATCGGTGCCCAGTTCATATTTCGCTCTGACCATGGCTTCTTTCATGTCGCTTACTACATATTTTCTGATGATCATCTGAATTCCACCATCCCTACTACTTCAATCTGTATGTCATTGGGCACTTCATTGAGCGATAATACGGTAAAGGTCGGAAATGTCATGGCAATAAGATTCTTAAGGGCTGTCCTTGTTTTAGGAGAAGCCAGGATCACGGTCTGATAGCCCTTCATCATGGCTTCGTCATAGGCGCTCTTGATGTTCTTGAAGATTCTTGTGATCATCTCCGGTTCCAGCACTGGTATGGATCCGTTCATGGATTTATGGATATTGGATCCGATGAGGTCTTCCAGCTGAGGATCGATGGTCACCACCTTCAGCTCTCCTTCCTGATCCAGATAATCCTTCACGATGGTTCTCTGAAGCGCATGCCTTACATGTTCTGTAAGAATTTCCGTATCCTTGATGGATACGCCATGATCCGCCAGGGTTTCAAGGATGGTCACAAGATCGATGATCGGCACATTTTCCTTCAGTAGATTCTGAAGGACCTTCTGCACTTCTCCAAGGGATAGAATCCCCGGAATCAGTTCTTCCACGATGACAGCGTATTTGTCTCTGATATCATCCACCAGCATTTTGGTTTCCTGCCTGCCTAGAAGCTCAAAGGAGTGCTTTCTCACCAGTTCTTTGAGATGGGTCACTAGAACCGTGGCCGGTTCCACAATGGTGTATCCGGAAAGATCTGCTCTTTCCTTGTCCTTTTCATCAATCCAGAGCGCCGCAAGGCCAAAGGCCGGTTCCACCGTTTCAATGCCTGTGAGATCAAAGTCCTGCGTACCAGGATCGATGACCAGATACTTGTTTATATAGATTGCCCCTTTGGCGATCTGATTTCCCTTGATCTTGATCACATAGTCATGAGGGTCCAGCTGCAGGTTGTCCCGTATACGGATGGGGCTGATGAGAATACCCATTTCCTTGGCACATTGCTTTCTGATGGAAGTGATATGACCCACAAGGTTCGAGTCTGAGCCTTCATCCACCAGTGGTATGAGGCCATAGCCGATTTCAAGAGAGATGGGCTCCACCTGATAGGAAGTGACGGATTCTTCCGTTTCCTTGAAGCTGGATGCTTTCGTCTTCTCCTCGTTCTTCAGATGCTTCTTCGCCTCATCTTTGTCATTTTCATAGACCAGATAGGCGGTAACCCCAAGAAGAGAAGCAACGCCGACAAAAGGTACCGTAGGAAAGGCAGGAATCAGTCCGATAGCAAAGATCACCACAGCACCGATCATCATGACTTTCCATCCGGAGAAAAGCTCATCTTTGAAGGTGGAACCAAAGCTCTTGTCATTACCGGATCTTGTGACTATAAGACCAGAAGCTACAGAAATAAGAAGGGAAGGAATCTGGGAAACCAGTCCATCACCGATGGTGAGTCTTCCAAAATGAGCAATGGATTCCATGATGGTCATGCCACCTTGAAGAGAGAAGATGATGATCCCACCTAAAAGGTTGATGATGGTGATGATGATCCCTGCGATGGCATCCCCTTTGACAAACTTCGATGCACCATCCATGGAGCCGTAGAAGTCCGCTTCTCTTTGAAGATCCTGTCTTCTCTTCTTGGCTGTTTCCTCATTGATGAGTCCGGAGTTAAGATCCGCATCCACAGCCATCTGCTTACCGGGCATGGCATCCAGGGTGAATCTTGCGCCGACTTCAGATACTCTTCCTGCACCGTTGGTCACCACCACCATCTGAACGATGGTGATGATGATGAAGATCACCGCACCTACCACATAATTGTTTCCTGTGACGAAGGTGGCGAATGCGTTGATGACTTCTCCCGCATTTCCTTGGGAAAGGATCAGTCTTGTAGAGGAGATATTAAGTCCCAATCTGAACATGGTCATGACCAGTAGAAGACTTGGGAAAATGGAAAATTCCAGCACCGTCTTGGTGAAGAGGGTCATGATGAGAATCATCATGGAAATCGTCAGATTCACCGTCAGAAGAAGATCAAGAAGGAAGCTTGGCATAGGCAGGATAATGATTCCTATGACACCGATCACCGCAAAAGCGACCATGATTTCTATATATTTACTTAGACCGTTCAAGGCTGCTTTTACGCTCTGCATGCTCTAATTCTCCTTCTCTAGTACAGTTTTTTCTTCTTGTTCATGGTGAATACCAAGGCAAGGATTTCCGCAATGGCCTGATACATTTCCATGGGCACGGAAGACCCGGGTTCCACTTTATAGTACATGCTTCTAGCGAGAGGCTTGTTCTCGATGATGGGAATATCAAGTTCTTTCGCTTTTTCTCTTATTTTCATGGCCATGTAGTCAAGGCCCTTGGCCATGACGATGGGGGCATCATCAGCCCCTTGCTCGTAGCGGATGGCGATGGCGATATGGGTAGGATTCGTGATGATCACCGTGGCCGCCTCCACGCTCTGCATGGTACGGGCCATGGACATTTCTCTTTGCTTCTGCTGACGCTTGGATTTGATCTTAGGATCCCCTTCCATCTGCTTGTACTCATCTTTGATTTCCTGTTTGGTCATCATGAGATTCTTCTTGTATTCCTTCTTCTGAAAGATGAAATCAAGAACACCTAAAACGATCATGAGCGAGGCGATATTGATGCTTAACGTCCTTACAGTATCTATGAAGAAATGAAAAATATTCTCCACACCCACTCCGCCCAGATTCATGATGGGCACCATGACCTTCTGGATTCCTGTATAGCTGAGATACCCCACGACCAGAAGCTTCATAAGACTAGTGAAAAGCTTGAAAAGTGCTTTTCTTGAAAAGATGTTCTTCATGCCTTCAATGGGATTGAGCTTCTTGAAGTCCGGCTTTAAAGGTTCCATGGTGAAGAGAAAACCCACCTGGACCACATTGACCACAACGCCCAGAAAAATCGCAATGAGTCCGAAAGGGAAAAAGATGAGAAGTACCTTCATGACATTCTGAACGAGAAGCGTCCCCACGAATTTCGGTGTCAGCCCATCGCCCACATTATAAGTCAGGGCAAGACTCATGAACTCTATGGAGTTCTTCAGAAGATAGGTTCCAAGAGACCCCAGAAGCAAGGCAAAAGCGAGAAAAGATACGGAAGAGACCAGATCCTGGCTCTTTGAGACCTGTCCTTTCTTTTTACTGTCCCGGATCCGTTTGGGGGTGGCTTCTTCGGTTTTTGAATGTTTATCCTGCTGTGGCATATGTGCTCCTCTACCTGAACATCTCTACGGCTTTTGAAACATATTCTGTCATGAGGGCCAAGGTCCTTCCTGCATGATTCATAATAGACCCTGCGAGAAATAGAAATATGACCATTCCCAGAAGCGACTTCAGCGGCATCCCCAGCATGAATACATCGATCTGGGGAACCGAACGGTTGATGAGACCCATGACGATGTCCGTCACGAGAAGGACCACAAGCATAGGCGCCGCTATGCTGAAAGCGATTCTGAAGGAATTGGAGAAGAGATACAGAATCACTTCCAGATTGATTTCTCTAAATCCTACCTGTCCTGGAACCGCCACCTTGAAAGAATCCATGAGACTCAGAAGCATCGTATGGTGAAGATTCAGCATGAAAAACACCATGATGCTCATCCAATAGAAAAGTCTTCCGTAATAGGAGGATGTGGCCCCGCTTGAAGGGTCATAGATTGCACCCATGGAATAACCTACCTGAAAGTCGATGAGCTGGCCTGCCATCTCCACGGCTGAAAAAATAAGTTTAGCCACATAGCCCATGGCAAGACCAATGATGATTTCTCTTATCACCGCCAGCATAAAAAGAATCATTTCTTCCTGGACGGGTACTTCCGGAATACTTGTATAGACCAGAAAACTCAAGATGAGAGAAAAGGAAATTTTAGCTGTATTTGGCATGCTCTTATGGGAAAACCCCGGAACCACCATGATGAAGGATGTGACCCTTGCCACGATATAGAGAAAGGCCTGAACCTGAAGTGTTAACATAGGGCCTCCTACAGCTTATCGATGAGATCAAAAGACTGATTCATGAAAGCCATCAGTGTGTTCATCATGAATGCACCCAGAAGAATCAGCGAAAAAAGAACGGCGATCATCTTCGGCACAAAGGTCAGGGTCTGCTCCTGCACCTGAGTCGTTGCCTGAAGAATACTGATGACCAGCCCCACCACCATGGCGATGACAATAATCGGCGTAGCCGCTTTGATGGTGGTCATAAATGCATTTCTTAAAAGATCAAGTGCCATAACCTGATTCATAACGACCTACCTCCTTAACTAAATCCGCGTAGCAGTGACTGCACAACCAGATACCAGCCATCCACAAGAATGAAGAGCAGGATCTTGAAAGGCAGCGAGATCATGGCCGGCGGTAGCATGAACATACCCATGGACATGAGGATCGACGATACAACGATGTCCATGACAAGAAACGGCAGAAACAGGATGAATCCGATGGAAAAAGCAAGTCTCAGCTCACTGATGGTGAAAGCCGGAATGATCACTGTAAGGGCAAGGTCCATGGGGTCCTCGATGTTTTCAAGGTTCCCTGCTCTCATGAAGAGGGCCAGATCCTTTTCCCTTGTCTGTTCCAGCATGAACCGCTTGATGGGAATCGCTCCAGCTTCAAGGGCTTCCTCCTGGGTCATGGTCTCTTCCAGAAACGGCGTCACTGCCTGATCCATGACCTGATTGTATACCGGAGTCATGACAAACAGGGTAATGAAAAGAGCCAGTCCCATGAGAACCTGGTTAGGTGGTGTCTGCTGAGATCCCATGGCATTTCTTAGAAAAGAAAGAACCACCACCACCCGCGTAAAGCAGGTCGTGAGGATGACAAAAGCAGGTACCAGGGTGAGGATCGTAAGTAGGATGAATATCCTTACAGTGTCCACCGTGCCCTGGGGAGAATTATCCGAATTGTTGAAGTTGATGCCTAGATCACCTAAATTGATCGCATGGACGGTTTCCGCTCTTCCAAGAAGAAGCATCCATCCCATGACAAAGGCGAACAGGATCCATATACGTTTCTTATTCACTTGCTTTCCTCATTTTCCAGAATTTTGCCAAGGGGTTCTCCTCAAGCTTCATTCTTTTTTCCTCTAATACTACTTCGATTTCTTCCCTGTTAAGGTCCTTCAGGATTTTAACTTCACCGGAAGCCACGCTTGCCAGGTGATAGTCGTTCCCCACCTTGATCACCGCAAGGTAGGACTGGTTTGTGAGCATGGTCTTTTCGATGATTTTGACATAGGTTGCGTTTCCGTCCGTGACTCTTTTGCCGAAGCGCAGTACTACATAAGCAAGGCCCAGCACAAATGCCAGGGCAAAAAAAGTCTGTAACAGGGAAAATATCAGTTTAAAGTCCATTTCGTTCTCCTTCTACTGGATCAGAAACTCCGTAAAGTAGATTTCCTTCACCATATCTTGTCCAAGAGCTGCATTGATGCTGGTTCTGATCTTCATCTTCGCGGTGGCAAGGCCTCCGTTTATAAGCAGATCATCCGGTTTGTATTCCATTAGATCTTTGATGATGAGGTCTCTGATCAGGCTGGTCTTGCCTTCCAGTGTCTTTCCATAATCTTCTTCTGTATAGAGCAAAGACATCTGGGTTTTAAGATAGGTGGAACCCTTTCCTTCTGTGTCCAGATTCACCACAAAACTTTCCAGAGGCATCACATATTCTTCATGTTTCTGAAACTTCGAGATCACATCCGAAATGGTGATATCCGTCGCTACAAAGACCATGGCCACAGCACCCACAAGGATGACGAAACTCATGATGACGATGATGATGACGAGCTTATTCGGTTTTCTCTTCACTTTTTCTTCTTCTATCTGTGCCAAAATTATTCCTCACCTTCCATAATTATTAGTAGATTGACTCTTCTGTTCTGTGCCCTGTTTGCAGGCGTGGTATTATCTGTGATCGGTCTATACTCTCCATAACCGATGGCGGAGAGTCTGCTTTCAGGGATTTCTCTGACTTCACACAGATACCGCACCACCGCTGTCGCTCTGTAAGAGGACAGTTCCCAGTTGGTGGGGAATTTGAAGGACTGCTGAGGAATGTTGTCTGTATGGCCTTCCACAACGATCTGATTATCAAACTGCAGGAAGAGCCCTTCAAGATTACCAAGGATTGCCTGTCCACCTTCCTTGATGTCAGCTTCACCAGGTTCAAATAAAATGGCATCCTTGATGTTGACAAAGACTCCGTTCCGGTTCAGGCTCACTGAAACATCTGCTACCAGGCCTTCTGTTTCCACATAGTTTTTCACCTGGTTGTACATTTCCAGTGTGCTTTCTTTGACCATGGGATCATCAGGGTCTTCCTGCTGCTCATACTGTGGATTGTCCAGGGGAATATCATCATTGGGACCGTCTTCTTCGATGATACTTGAACTGGTCTCTCCAGACAGTACCGACTGCAGGGATTCGCTGATGCTCTTGAACTTGATGGCATCAACGCTGGAGATGGAGTAGAGCAGAATGAAGAAGGTCAGAAGCAGGGTCATCATATCTGCAAAAGTGGCCATCCAGGCCGGTGTTCCTGCACTTGCATTCTCTGTGCTTTTCTTTGGCCTTTTTCCACTACTCATAGGATAATTCCTCTGACGTGCCTGAATCTTTTTCATCTTTGAGCATTTTGAGTTCTTCAGGTGAGAGGTAGGTCATAAGCTTCTCTTCTATAATTCTCGGGTTTGTTCCCGCCTGAATTTCAATAACGCCCTCAATGGCCATTTCCTTGGAGATCATTTCTTCATTGGTCTGCACACTTAGATTGCTCGCAATGGGGATAAATACAAGGTTAGCCAGAAGCGATCCGTAGAATGTGGTGATCAGGGCTACGGCCATACCTGTACCAATGGCTGATGCATCCTGAAGATTCGCCAGCATGACGATGAGTCCGATGAGGGTACCTAGCATACCAAAAGCTGGTGCCAGTTCTCCCCATTTACTGAAGATGCTCTGTCCCATACGATGTCTTCTCTCTGTGGTTTCCATCTTCAGGGTAAGAATATCTCTGATGACATCAGGTTCAATGCCGTCCACCACCAGCTGAAGTCCTGAAACCAGGAATTCATCTTCCATGTTGGAGAGATCATCCTCCAGCGCAAGAAGCCCGTCTCTTCTGGCTTTTCTGGCAAGTTCTGTAAACATGGTGATCAGCTTTACCCGGTCATGCTCTGGTTTATTGATGAGCAGCTTCAGAATCTTTGGTACCTTCATCAGGTCCTTCGACGGAAAACTGATCAGAAGAGCAGCAAAGGAGCCTCCCAGAGTTACCGCAATGGATGGAAAATCCATAAAACTCGTAAGGTCTCCACTGCTCATGATGGACCATACCAGAATCGCAAATCCCGAGGCCAGACCAATTATTGCTGTATAACTTTTTTTCATTGTTTTCTATACCTCCAGATTTCCTGCATAGATCTTTCTTTTGTAGTTTATGATTCTGTCAATAATGATTTCAGGTTTCTCTGTCACTCTCATGGTCTTCCCGTCGGTAAGTGTAATGACCGTATCAGGCAAGGCTTCTATTTTCACCACAAGGTCTGTATTAAGATAAAACGCTGTTCCGCTTAATGTTGTCAGAAGTATCATGATTGCCTCACTTTCGCTTAACCTTTTCTAAAGGAAAGAGAGGTGCTTTTACGCACTCCTCTTTCCTTCTTAAGAAAAAGTTTAAAGCAAACTTTTATTATCTCTTCAAGCTCAGAAGCTCCTGAAGCATTTCATCTGATGTGGTGATGGTTCTTGAATTCGCCTGGTAGGATCTTGAAGTGACGATGAGCTCTGTGAACTCATTGGCCAGATCTACGTTGGACATTTCAAGGACACCTTGGCGAATGATTCCGTAGCCAGCAGCGTTAGCGGTACCGATAGCAGGATCCCCAGAGTTATTGGAAGCTCTGTAGTTGTTGTTTCCCACTTTTTCAAGTCCTGCACTATTGTCAAACTTTGCAACGGCAATCTGTCCGATATTATAGGATTTTCCGTCACTGTAGACACCCTTGATAATTCCGCTTCCGTCAATGGAAAATGTCTGCAGATCAACTTGAACATTTTCTCCACTACCATCATCAATAGTATTACCATCTGCATCTAGAGCATCAATAGTGTTTTTAATCTGAAGTGATTCTGGCTCTCCCTGTACTTCTCCCTTATATCCTAGTACATGATATCCTCCGGCATTGACCAGGTCTCCGCTGCTGTCTCTATAAAAAGCTCCATCTCTTGTAAACAGCTTCATTGTTCCTGCATCATCTTGTGACACCATGAAGAATCCAGTTCCTTCAATAGCAAGGTCAAGGTCTCTGCTTGTAGGCTGAAGGGCTCCGTCGGTCATGATGGTATCAATTGCTCCTACCTTCACACCAAGTCCTACCTGCTGTGCATTCACTCCACCTAAATTACCTGGTGTCGCTTCCTGAGCACTTGCCATGGTCTGGCTCAGCATGTCCTGGAAACGTACTCTTCCTGATTTGAATCCTGTGGTGTTTACATTGGCGATGTTATTACCTATAACGTCCATTTTTGTCTGGTTGCTTCTCATTCCGCTTACGCCTGAGTAAAGTGATCTTATCATTGTATTTTCCCTCCTAGGAATTTTATTATTTTGATTTTGATTTTTCCTGTACCCGTATCAGTCGGTCAACGGGCTTTTTTCATGGCTTCCTCAAGAGGTCCGGCCACTACTTGATATGTACTGCGCTGTCTATGTTTGTGATGGTCTCGATTTCTTCGTTTCTCATGGCAGTGATGATGGTCTTGTTTCTTATGCTGGCAATGAAAGCCGCATCCTTGTATAAAAGAAGACTTTCCCGTGCACCCTTTTTCTCTAAAGTATCCACCGCATCATTGATCTTCACCATATCCTCTTCCGAGAGTGTGATCTGTCTTTTGTCCATTCTGTCCTGTGCATGGGCAGAAAGTTTTACTGTTTCCTGTTTCTTCTGGAGCGATTCCAGATAGAGTCTTTCAAAATCGCCTTTGGACTTGCCTTCCACCTTCCCGTAGTTTCCCTGGGATGGGATGATCTGTCCATTTTGTATCTTAAATGACATCCTTATTCACCTCCCACTTCCTCTACCATGTACATGGGATATTCAACATCACCTATGACAGGATAGGCCTGGCCTTCTCTGAATCTGATTTTATCCACTACGCCTTCAATACTTGTTTCACCATTAAATACGGAAACTTTCTTTCCGACCAGTGAAAAGGACAGCTGCTGCTGGGATAGGGTCGTCATGCTTTCCATACTCGCTGATAAAGTGCTTAACTGTTCAAGCATGGTAAACTGGGCCATCTGTGAGATATATTCTCCAGTGTCTGCACTGTTTCCACCCATAGGGTCAAGATTCTGAAGCTGCGCGGTCATGATCTTTAAAAAGTCATCCACACCCATGGCGTCATTGGTTTTGGCCGTAGTCTGCGTACTTAGTGTTTCATTCGGCATACCGATTCCATTGATTCTCATTATTTCTCCTTTCCTTCTCTACGCGAGAAGATTGATTTCCTTAAGGTCTCTTTCAGGGCTTACCGGATAGATTTCATTCTCGCTTTTTCTGTTGTAGTAACCTCTGAAGGGATTCTGCATCTGCTGCCTGCTTTCTTGTCTTCCCTGATTTCCTTCTCCCTTGTCTCCAACGCCTACTTCAAATTTCCCGATCTGAATACTATTCTGCTTCAGGTTATTTGAGAGTTCTTCCAGTCTTTCTGTGAAGATCTGCCTGATTTCCCGATTATCCAGAAGAATCTTTCCTGAAAGCTTGCCGTCTTCCATGGTCAAAGTGATTTCCATCTTGCCCATCTCATCCGGATGAAGATTCACCTTCATGGTGGTCTTGCCGCCTTCCTTGATGGTTTCCATGGATTTCATGATTTCTTCTGTGGCATTGTCAAAGCTCTTCTCAAAATCAAAACTTTTCGGAGACACTTTTTCTGATACCGCCTGATTACTTACGGCCTTGGCCTCATTCATCGGTAGAAGGGATCCTTCCACTTTTGTCCCATCGTCAGATGATGTGGTAACATCTTTCACCGGTTCTTTCGCTTCCATAGCCTGATAGATTTCTTTAAAGTCTTTCACGTCTTTTGATTCTTCCAGAGTTTCCAGCTTCATTGCCGGGTCTATTCCAGTGGAAGACAACTCTTTCAGTGCATCTTTTGCTGTCAAATCTGTTTTGGTCACATCTGCTTTGGTCACAAAAGCTTCAAGTTTTGTAGAAATTTCTTTCTCCAGAGGAAGCTTGCCATTTTCTTTTTGTAAGGACTTTTCATCAGAAACCGCATTTTTCAGCGCTTCCATAAAGAGTTCAGGCTTACCTGATGTTTCTTTGACTAGCTCATTTTTGTCACTGATGATTTTTCCCTGATCCTTTGGAATTTCAATGACTTTCGGATCTTTCTCATTGATATGATCTTTCAGAGATAGAAGTTCATTCTGTTTTCGTCCCATGAATTCACTTAAGGGCTTCGATTCCTCCAGTGGTTTATACACAGCGCTTTTCGTTTCTTCCACAGATTGGTTGGTGGTTATACCTTCAAGCGTTATCACAGGCATCTGATTTTCTGTTTTCATTTCAGAAACAGGATTCATCATCAGTAGGACTTCTTCGCCTTCAGTCGTAATATCGCCTCTGCTTTTCACAGCTTCGTCCTTAGGTACTTCTGAAGTTTCATCCATCCCTTCCGTATCTGCTGTTTCTGCCACTTTCGTATCTGATGTCTCTTTTATTTTCATCTCGCTGCTTTCGCCGTTCTCTCTATTCATGGTGCTGGAAAGAATCTCGGAAAAAGCTTTCTTGTCACTTTTCTCATCTTTTGTCCTTGTAAGTGGTCCATTTGGGATACTGATTTTCTGCATTACATCTGCTAACATATTTCTCACCCCCTTTCAAAGTAAGGACACAGTCGCCTTTCTTCGCTTCACTATGTAGATAAGGATCTATATATATATGAATAAAAGTTACTTGGCGAATCTCATGATGGTGAAATCGTCCAGTTCCTTCTGTTCCTTTGTAAGCATTTCCTGGTGAAACTTCTCTTTGTCTTTTTCCTTCAGGATTTCCATGATTTTCCTGTCTTTTCTCGCCTCGATGAGCACTTCTCTGGCATCATTGGCCTTGTGGATGATTTCATCCACCTTCTTCTTCTGATGCGTAAGTTCTGTCTTAAGTTTCTCTCTATAGAGAAAGGACATCCTCATACTGCTGACATCCGTTGTGATTTCTTTTTTCTTCAGGTTGAAATGCTCTTCCAGATGATCAAGATGTTCTTTCTCCTGGTCCAGCTTCTGATTGATCTTCGCGTAGTCTTCCACCTTATGTTTTTCAACGGTGCTTCTGTAATCCAGAACTTTTTCCATTTTGTATTTGTAGTCCATCTTTTCGCATCATCCTTTACGTCTTATTGAGATCATCTCTTGAATATCTTCTCCAGTTCCTTCAGGGTGTCCTCGTAATGCCTTGAATCATCGGTCTCCTGCTTGAGGAATCCGTCAATGGACATCTTCAGTTCCACAGCCCTGTCAAGTTCCGGATTTCTGCCCTTGGCATAGGCGCCTACATTGATGAGGTCTTCCGACTCCTGATATCTGGCCATATTTTCCTTGAGCTTACCTGCAAAGTCATAGTGTTCTTTGGAGACAACCTCCTTCATGACTCTACTGACGCTCTGCTGCACATCGATGGAAGGAAAATGGTTCTTTCCGGCTAGTTTTCTTGATAGAACGATGTGTCCATCAAGGATACCTCTCACCGCATCGGCGATGGGTTCGTTCATGTCGTCACCTTCCACCAGCACCGTATAGAATGCGGTGATGGAACCGTCCTTTGACATACCGCTTCGCTCCAGAAGCCTCGGCAGCGTCGCAAAGACTGAAGGGGTATACCCTCTCGTGGTAGGCGGCTCTCCGATGGCAAGGCCGATTTCTCTCTGGGCCATGGCGAATCTTGTCACCGAGTCCATCATGAACATGACCTTCTTCCCCTGGTCCCTGAAATACTCTGCAATGGCCGTAGCCACATAGGCGCCTTTCAGCCTGACAAGAGGTGGCTGATCTGATGTAGCACAGATGATCACAGACTTTTTATAGCCTTCTTCGCCCAGATCTCTTTCAATGAATTCCAGCACTTCTCTTCCTCTTTCTCCGATGAGCCCGATGACATTGACATCGGCATCGGAGTATCTGGCGATCATGCCAAGAAGCGTACTCTTTCCCACACCACTACCGGCAAAGATGCCGATACGCTGACCCTCACCGCAGGTCAGGATGCCGTCGATGGCTTTCACCCCGGTGCTCATGACCTTCTCGATCTTTCTTCTCTGGAAAGGATTCGGGGGTACATTGTTGATGTCTCCATAGCCTGTGAGCTTTCGTTTGATCTTATCCATGGGATTACCAAGTCCGTCCAGTGTAGTGCCAAGAAGTTCATCTCCCACTCTCACCTTCAGCGCGCTTCCTGTAGGAAGCACCAGGCAGCCAGGTCCGATGCCCTGTACATCACCCAGAGGCATCAGCAGCACACTTTCATCCTGGAACCCCACCACTTCCGCAGAAATTCTATTGTTCTCACCGATGAGGATGTCGCAGACTTCGCCCACAAAGACCTTCAGCCCCACAGCATGGATGATGAGGCCGATGACTTTCTTCACCTTGCCCATCTTCAGTGCCAGGGTACTTCGGTCCAGTTTGTCGTAGAGCTTTTCAAAGGATACTTCGGTCATAGCCATTTCCCTCCTTTTACTGCGATGCGAGTTCGATGAATCTTGCGATCTGCTTTTTTATGGTAAGATCCGTGATCTGATTCTCATTTTCTATCAGAATGTCGTTTTCTTCCAGATTCTTGTCCTGAAGGATCAGTACATGGGCTTTGGGGCACATGGCCTTGATCTCTGGAATCTGGCACTTCATGAAGGCTACCATACCTGGATGACAGGTCACGATGACATTTTCTGTCTTTCCGTATTCCTGAAGGATGGGTCTTGCCAGAAGCATGAGACTGTCCTCATGGATGTCGATGGTTTCCTGCACGATTTTCTCAGCGATTCTTGAGGAGAGATGAATAATCTTTTCCTCATTGGCTTCCAGATAGTCTCTGGACAAAGCTTCCGCGTCTTTTAACATGACGATGGCATTATTTCGAAAACTCAAGGTTTCTTCATAGCCTTCTTCCTTGCCTGCCATGTATCCTTCCTCGAATCCCTCTTTCCTTGCTTCTTCCAGGGCCTTCTTTTTCTCTTCTTCGATTTTCTGTCTGTCTTTTTGAAGCAGTGCTTCTCTTTGACTTTCCATCTCCAGAAGAAGATTCTTACGAATCTCTTCCCTAAGGATGACCTCTGGATTGTTTTCCTCACTGGAGGTCTCGTAGGTTGATATCAGATCTTTCTTTATTCTGTAAGCCTCTATATCCAGTGTTTCAAGCTTTCTTTCTTCATTTGCGAATGCGTTCTTGTTTTTGATGATCCTATAAGATAATGCTATCGGAATCACCCCTTCCTATGACGATCTCTCCAGCTTCTTCAAGCTTTCTTATGATGCCCACGATCTTATGCTGTGCTTCTTCCACTGTGGAGAGACGAACAGGGCCCATGAACTCGATATCCTCCCGTACAGTGTCCGCAGCTCTCTTGGAGAGGTTTGCGTACACCACTGTGGAAACCTCTTCTGAGGCTCCCTTGAGCGCCAGAACAAGCTGTTCGTTCTCCACTTCGCGAAGAACTCTCTGAATGGAGCTCTTGTCCAATGTGACGATGTCCTCGAAGACGAAAAGATTCGCTTTGATGATTTCCGCAAGTTCCGGCTGGGTCTTCTCCAGATCGCTGATGATGTTCTTCTCTGTGGTTCTGTCTACGGAGTTCAGGATCTCCACCAGGGTCTTCACGCCGCCGATATTCTCGGAATCGCTTTCGATGATGCTGGAGAATTTGCTGTGTACCACACTTTCAATCTTTCTGATCACCGCCGGTGATGTCCGGTTGATGACACCGATTCTTTCTGCCACTTCCGTCTGAAGTTCGTTGGGAAATAGCGCCAGAACATTGGCCGCCTTGTCCGGCTGGATGTAGCACATGATCAGCGCGATGGTCTGGGGATGCTCATTGGCCAGCATGTTCGCCAGCTGATGGGTATCCGCTTTTCTCAAGATCGCGAAGGGTTTTTCCCTCTGCTGGATCTGGGTCAGCACTTCCATGATTTCCTTTGCTCTGACACTACCTAATGCTTTATTCAGAATATTTCTGGCATAATCGATTCCGCCGTCGACGATATATTCTCTGGCTGAGGCCATGTCCATGAAATCATCTATGACCCTTTCTTTGTCGTGGGGTTCCACATATTCAATATTAGCGATTTCATAGGTCACCTTCTTGATCATTTCATCAGGAAGGAGCTTCAGAATCTGTGAGGAAACATCCGGTCCTAATGAAATGAGCAGAATTGCTGCTTTTTTTATGCCGTTTTCCTTCATCTGCATTCCATCATCCTCATTCCTTCACCCAAGCCTTGATAAGATCCGCTGCGACATCAGGATGCTCTTCCGCATATTCCTTGATCTGCTTCTCTTTCTGATTCTCTTTCACTGTAAATTTCTGATACACCTCTTCTATGATATCCACAGGTTTGCCCACTTCATGTGGCTCCGTGGATGGTGGAAGAAGTGCGTACTCGTCTTCCACTTTTCTCTTCTTTTTACCGAATAGAATCTTCATGAAAGAAAGGACGAAAATTAGTCCTAGAAGACTGAAGAGGCCAAGATAGATATACTCTCCATACTTGTCCATGAAGCTTCGATTCGCGGCGTCAAGAAGTCTCTGCTCTTCCAGCTTCTGATCTAGCTCTTCCTGATAGGTCTTGTCAAATACAACACCTTCAATGCTGATGACGTCTCCACGCTCCACGTCATAGCCTGTGGTTGTGGAGATCAGGTTTCTGATACTCTCCCTCTGGCCTTCAGAAAGGTTCCCGTCAAAAAGGATTGAGGTCGAAAGCTTTGTGACTTTACCCGGAGCTTTTATGGTGCTGATTGTTGATTGAGTGAGCTCATAATTGATGATGCTGTCAAAAGCGCTAAGGCTTCCCTCTTCTCCATCTAGAACGTTCTGGGTATTGTCACCCGCCGGATTGTCCATGATTTCTCCCTGATTAAGGTCAGGTCCCGTGACGCTGATCTGTTCACTACGAACTACCGGATTCTCATAGGAGATGACGGTTTTTTCCTCAGCATCAAAATCAAGGTCTGCATAGACGGCAACTTTCAGTTTATCCGGTCCAAGTGCAGGCCCTAAAAGATTCAGGATATTATTCTCGATTTCCTCTTCAAAGGTCTTCTTGATTTCTCTCTGCTGGTCTAGAAGTCCTGCACCGGAGAGCCCTCCACCTGCTGTAAGGCCAAGACTGATGAGATTTCCCTGGGCGTCGATGACTCTCACCATCTCCTCAGGAAGATTGTCCACAGCACCAGTTATGAGCGCTATGATGCCTCGAACAGAAGCTTCAGGAAGCTTCGCTCCCGTCTTGAGACTTAGAATGACTGATGCGGAAGCATCTCTTCTTTCTGTATTGAAAATACTTTCTTCGCTCATGACAAGATGAATTCTTGCACTTTCGATCTCGTCAAGTGACATGACCGAACGCTGAAGTTCTCCTTCTAGAGCTCTCTGGTACATGATCTTACGGTCTTCATCCGTGACCATCATACCCATATCATCAAATATTTCAAAACCTGTGGAGTTTTCTGGCATCATACCGTTCATGGCCAGTTCCAGTCGATACTTGTCCACATACTTCTCATCGACATAAATATCCTGACCGCCATTTTCAATTCGATACTTGATATTTCCTTTGGTATCCAGATCCTGAGTGATGGCTGCCGCATCTTCAAGTTCCAGTCCAGTGAAAAGCGCTGTATAGGTCACCTGGCTACTGTATACGGAAAAAAGAAGCACAAAAAGCGTGACTGCCGTCACGGCAAGTATAAGTGCCTTTCTTTTTCCCTGATCTATTTTTTCCCATCCACCCTTTATTTTCTGGGTGATGCCCTTACTTTTTTCCATTAATGCATTGCTCCTTACGCCAGGTGTTTTAATTTTATTCATACTAATATGCTAGAAAACCGTCAAAAATCGCAACAAAAAACCGCTGCATAAATTCGCTCCCTGATTTTCCGTCATTTCTTCTCTTACAAGTCATGGGAAGCGCGCTTCATACAAGCAGTTTATTTTCTTATGATCAAATTGATGTCATCCGATTATGTCAATATAAGAAAGCACTCTCTTGCGTGTTGCGCTCGTTTTCTGTCTACCCTATAGCTGCATACTGCTCAGTTCTTTATAAGCTTCAACAATCTTGTTTCGTACTGTCACTGCCAGTTCCATGCTG
The DNA here is from genome assembly GCA_964643785.1 of uncultured Proteiniclasticum sp. Lineage (GTDB taxonomy): Bacteria > Bacillota > Clostridia > Clostridiales > Clostridiaceae > Proteiniclasticum. Next base: position 25,218 of record CAZXUT010000008.1, on the reverse strand, counting down.
ATTCTCGCTTCTTCCGCCGCGATCATCACCTGGTGCAGATCTTCTGTATTGCCTGAGGCGAAATCCATAGACAGTTCATCTGCCTTGATCTGAGTGGCATTTAGTTTATCCAGCTGACTGGTGAACATATCCCCGAAGCTCTCTCCCAGTCCAAGGCTTTCCATATTCTTCTCATCGGTTTTACTGATGGTACTTCCGCCCTGACTGATGAGGTTATTGTAGCGATCTAAAATATTACTGTAAGAACTAATAAATTGCGTCATTTAATTACTCCTATCCTTTTGAAATAGTTAGTGCTTTGTTGAGCATGGCTTTACTGGCTTTTAATGCTGTAGCGTTGGCTTCAAAGGATCTCTGTGCTTCGATGAGACGAACCATTTCGTCCAGAAGATTCACGTTTGGCATCAGTACATAGCCTTCTTCATCTGCATCCACATGTTCCGGATCATATACCCTTCTCAGATTGTCCGGGTCTTCATAGACTTCAGTCACTTTGACTCCTGCAGTCCTTTTCTCTGTTCTTCCGGTTAATCTATTCTGGGCTTTTTCAACCATTTCTTCAAAGACCACTTCTTTACGAAGATAAGGTCCGCCTTCTTCTGTTCTTGTGGTGTTTACGTTGGCTATGTTTGAGGAGATGGTATCAAGTTTAAGCCTCTCAAGGGTTAATCCTGATGCATTGATTCTCATAGAATTGAATACAGACATGGTCGACCTCCTAAACTTAAATAATATATTGATAGATTAATAAGATTTAAAGATATATGTTTTTTCACATATTTAATATGTCGCATGCAACATATACATTATATATACTTACTGAAATATGAAATGAACCCCTATAACAAAATTATGAGGTAGTACTACTACATTCTATTATCTGGTGATGACAAAGCTCATCACGCTAAGTTTACGATTAACCTGTTCAATCAGTGCTGAATAATAGATTTCATTGGCAGCAAGATCCACCATCTCTTTATCTATATCCACATTGTTTCCTGTTTCATCCATGCTGATTCCGTCTATCACCTTGACTTCGCCCTTGACATCAGATGCGTTTGCTCCACCTAGATGACCTTCATGGGTCTTTACCATGGCTGCACCGTTATTTCCCATTGCTTTGGCAAGTTCAGATTCAAAATTGACTTTACTGGCCTTATACCCTGGGGTATTCACATTGGCAATATTGGATGAGGCGGTCTTCTGTCTGGTTGCCGAAGCATCCAGTCCGTTTTTCAGTATCTGATAACTTAAATCCTTCACTCTATCCCCTCCAATTGATCTTGATTTTCAATAACTTTATAGAATTACTACATGAAGATACTCTCATGTATCTGATTGCTAGCACTTTTCAATTACTTCTAACATTTTACAATTTATATACGCTAAAATCAACAATATATTATTGTTGAAGTGTTGTTTATGCGTTATGAGTGTGTAAATCATCATTGCGATATTGTTAGAATATTCCATTTCTAAAGTTTAATTCGATTTCCGAAATAACTCTTTCGACATTTAGACCAATTTAACCTAATCCATCCTATTTTGTGTCTAATTCATGTCTGTTGTTCTTGTTTTATTCAAATATTAATAATAATAATATCTAAACATTCTGTTCATACATGTCTTAAAATAAAATTCCGTATTCATATTATTTATATATTATTCATACTTATTCAGTGTAAATCTTTTCATTTTGAATCTTTCCAGATTCTATTTTAGATACAAGAAAGTGGAGGTCGGATTTCTCCTTCCTCCACCATTATCCTAAGATCCTGTTTAATTTATTCACTCCAGAAAAATTTGCACTTCCTAAAGCTTGAACTTCTTTGTTTCTTTCTTCAGATTCTGTGATTTTCCTTTGGTCTTTTCCATTTCATCCATGACCTGACTGGACTTCATGGTGGACTCGGAGATTTTCTCAGCGATGTCTGATGTTCCGCTGGCACTTTCACTTGCTGCAGAGGCAACACCATCTATAGCTGCGACTACGCTTTCGATGGAAGCAAGAAGTTCTTCTGATGTGGCACTGAATTCAGTGACCAGATCATCAAAGTATCTGGCATCTTCGTTGTACGTTGCAGCCACATCCAGCATACTCTGATAATCATTATGGACATCATGTTCCACATAACTCAGCAGCTGATTGGAGCTTCCGGATAAATGTTCCACGGAAGTTGTGACTTTTGATGTGACGTCCTGAATCTTTGTCGCTGCATCTTTGGACTGCTCAGCCAGTTTTCTGATCTCGTCCGCTACTACAGAGAATCCTCTGCCGGCATCGCCGGCACGGGCAGCTTCGATGGCCGCGTTCAGAGCCAGCAGATTGGTCTGAGCGGTGATCTGCAAAATGGCATCGGAGAGTACTCTGATCTGACCTACAACTTTGGAAGCTTCAATGGCATCTTCAAGGTCTGCCTTTGTCTTCACGAAAATCACTTCGGATTTCTTCTGTGCCTCTTTCACCTTTTTCTGTGTGAGGTCCGCTCTTTCGGCTGTCTCTCTTGCTGCAATAGCACCCTGCTGGGAACGCTCTGCAATGGAGTTCACGGCTTTTTCGATTTCAGAGGAGGCAGCAGCCATTTCTTCTGTGGCAGCTGCAGTTTCCTGATTGCCTGCTGCAAGTTCTTCTGTGGTTGCCGATACGCTTTCAAGGTTTGTATTGAGTTCTATGATGCTGTTCATGGAAGTTTCCACCTGGGTGTTTATACCATTGGAAGCTTCTGTGATCTCTTGCACCAGATGCCTCAAGGAGTTCTTCATTTCATTGATGCCGTTGGAAATGGTTCCAATCTCATCCTGTCTATTAAGAAGCTTCTGATCTACATCCACCGTGAAATCACCATTAGCGATTCTATTCAGATACTGTGATGATGTCTTGATTGGTCGGGATATGCTTCTTGCAAAGAGTGTTACCAGAATCATTGCCGCAATCAGTGCTATCACTGCAATGGCTATACTGAAGTACACTGTATTATTGATGAATGCCATGGCATCATCCTTGCTTTCAATAGTGACGACTCCCCAGGAAATGGATTCACCTGGAAGTTCTATAGGTCTGTATGCACTGACCACTTCCACTCCTTCAAGGTCTGTGTAGCTTTCAAATCCATTTTCACCCGCAAGAGCTTTCTTCACCATTTCGCTCAATTCTTCTGGAGCATCTATTGGAACATCATTAACGATCTGATTGCCAGATGCATCATTGATTGGTTTTCCAGAAGCATCTTTTCTGAAAACCTGCTTGGTCATGGTGACGTAGTTGAACATTTCCTTGACCATATTGTAGTTCTTATTGGCAATAACTGTTCCTTGCCCGTCTACAATGAAGACCTGCTTGCTCCCTTCACTATGTTCAGAAACGAGTTCCTGTAGCGCCGTGAGCTTGATATCTGAGCCGATGACCCCTAAAAATCCCTTATTCTGATTGTAAACTGGCATCACTATGGTTGTAACTGGAATTCCGCCATTCTGAGAATAGTAGGAATCACTTACCCAATTCACTTTTTCGTCCCTGGTTTTTGTAAACCAGAATCTGTCAGAACTGTTTCCCAGTTTCCCCGCACTTCTTGCGGTCTGCATCCCAGTATCATCCACTACAAAGATGAGATCAAAATAGTCATGACTTTTTGCTGTACTGGAAAGAACACTGGACTGAGCAAGCCCTTCGTATTCTCTGACATCATTGTTTACTGCCAGCTGCTCAGTGACGTTATATCCTCTTTCAATAAAAGCGGATACTTGATCTGCAATAGCACCTGCAAGAACATCATTATTGATCTCCATTTCTTTGATATAGTTCTGGTTCATGTAAGTAAGACTTGCAACATTAGAGACAAGAAGAGGCACTATAACCATGAGTAGAGTCATGACAACCATTTTTCTTCCGATACTCTTTCTGCTCTTCGGTTCTGCTATTTCATTTTTCTTGGATGAGCTTTTCTTCATCGGATTCTTCTTGATCAGCGTGCTCATAGTCTTCTTTGACTTTGAATACACTTTTTCCAGATTAATCTTTTTCACCTTTTCTTTCATAAAAGTGGTAAAAGATTCCACGTTGAACCTTTTTTCAGTCTCTTCAGATGGGTCTTTCTTTTCTTTTTTAGTCTTCCAATTTTCCCAAAAAGCTTTCACTACGATGTTCCCCTTTATTCCCCTGTTCAGCTGGCTTATCTTGACAGCTGTCAATTATTTTTCATCTTCATACTTCATAAAGTTCTATAAGAGATTTACTCTTATCTGAAATCCTTATCCACGAATACAGGTCCCTGCTCTGCTTTCACGTAACTCTTAGAAATCTTCTTGAGATTACTGAAATCATTCATGGCATGGACTGATGTGTTTCTTTCTTCTTTTATTCTTTCCGTCAGCTTCGATGTATTTTCAAGAAGCTTGGAGAGAATGGTCAGTATCTCATTTTCCAGTTTCATTTCAACTGCGGTTTCACTGCTTTTAAGTAGTGAGAGCTTCACTTGAATCGCTTTTAGCGCTTCAAATCTTTCATTGTTGTTTTCAATAGCATCAATGCACCCTTCTGCACTCTTTGTATCTATTTCTGTTTCCATTAGAGCTTCACTCAAAATCCTGATCTTTTCTTCTAAAAGAGCTAGATAGGTCATATCTGACTCCAGGTATCTCTGAGTTCTTCCAGAAGTCCGATGACTTCATCAGCGATTTCAGGGTCTTTGTCGATATTAGCTCTTATGGTTCTGTCATACATATACTGATAGAGTGACATAAGGCTCTTGGCTATTTCTCCACCTTCATTAAAATTCAAGGTGCTCATGAATTCTGCCAGTATATTCTGGGCTTTGATGATGGCATTATTGGTCTTTTCAATATTCTTGTCCGCCATGGCGAGTTTAGCGAGCTTGAGATTTTTGATGGCTCCGTCATAGAGCATGATGACAAGTTTTTTCTTTGGTGCAGTCATGACTTCATTACTTTTATAGGCATTTCCTGCACTGGCATAGGCGTTTCCTGCGTACATGTACTATTCCTCCTATTTCTTGGTTGGGGTCATGGCCGATACCTGACTGGTCAGCCAGCTCATTTGGGATTCCGCCTGCATCATAGCAGTATCTAACTTTGCGAACATATTGACATAATAGGCTTCTTTTTTAACCATTCTCAAATTGAAGCTATCCACTTGCTTATTGATGTCTTTCAGGCTCCTGTCAAAACTATCTGTTTTTCCTTTGATGATTCCTGTAGACGATGAAAAACTGTCAATATATCCATTAAGTCTAGTAACAAATCCGATTTCTATTCCTTCTGCATTTTTACTGTTAAAGAAGTTCTGGACCATAGTAGGATCTTCATTCAGCGCTTTAGTAAGCTTGCTTGCATCAAAGGTCAGTTGTCCAAACCTATCCACGGTGCTTACTCCAAGCTGAGAGATGTCTCCAATCCCCGTATTCTCATTGGCTATAGAGGATGCGACCATGGACCGGAGAGTGGACTGAAGTCTTACAAGACTGCTATCACCTGCTAATGATCCTCTGGAAGCAGATTCTCCTGGTGTTCCGGCTTTTAGCTTGTCTGTAATGAATGTCATGGTGGAATTGTACTGATCGACAAACTCCTTTACCGCTTCTTCCACCTTGGATATATCTTTGGATACCACGATGGAATCCGACTTACCTGTTTCATGTGCCTTGGTCAGATTGATTATTGTATCCTCAATAACATCATTCACACTGTTACTGGCTCTTTCTACATCTACACCGTTTACGGTGAATATAGAATTCTTTCCAGCGATGCTTTTGGGTCCGCCATTTTCTGTTGTAACTGCTGTATTTAATCCGATTTCTGTTAATACAGATCCACCTTCTAAATCAGTAATGTTGATTCCGGTTTCTCCAGTTTCTACATTGGTCAGAACCAGTCGGTTGTCGATGATGGCGGATCTAACACCGCTTTCTTTGCTGATAGCATTAATCTTATCAGAAATGGTTCGCACGTTATCTGTGGCTGTCACTTCTATGACATTACCTGATTCATGAGCAGCACCATTAATTGAAAATTTGCCAGTAAGACCAAGTTCAGTGTTGCTTTCTCCATCTGGAGCTGTTATCGCCCCTATGGTTCCACCAACGACAGAAGCTCTGGTTGCCAACTGAGAAACGGAAATATCATAAGTTCCTTCAGGTGTATTTTTACTTACCGTTAAGGTTGCGGATTCTCCTCCACTGGCTTTCTTTGTGCTGAAGGTTTCTGAGTTCTGAAGTGCCTTGATCTTATCAAACAGGTTAGTCAGCCTCGTTCGAACATCATTCCACGCATTTTTCTGTGTTTCCATTGTTGTTTTCTTCGCAGAAAGTTGGATCAGCGGCCTTTTTTCTATAGCTATAAGCTGATCTATAGTACTCTGGTCTACCCCAGAGTAGGATCCTAAAAAGTTAATTGACATATCTATCCCCTTTCATCAACAAGTATTCCGACGCTTTCCCAAATGTTGGCCACAAGATCCAGGATCTTTTCTGGGGGAATCTCCTTGAGCACTTCCTTTGTCACTGTATCTATAAGATTAACCATGACTCTTCCTGTTCCCTCATGGACTTCAAATTTATACATGGTTTTATGCTCATCATTAAGAAGTCTATTGGTGCTTGTGACAGCACGCTCCACTTCTTCTTTCGTGAATTCCTTCTCCTCCTCATCAGGAAATTTCCTGTACTCCTTAGCTTGTTCAGTTTTAAGATTGGGATTAGTTTTCTCTACTTTTTTTATCGGCTCAATCTTTGGTAATGGTTTAACATTGGTATCGGTAATTCCTGAAATCTGAATCAAAGTTTTCACATCCTTAATTATGATTGCCCATTACCTAATCACAAGATAATTTGCCTATTAATATCTATGTCGGCTATATCATATAGTATTTAAGGCCTTTCAAAACTTTTCTTACTTACGAAAAGTCAGATAGATTATAAGAAGTGCTGTAAATGAAACGAAAAAGATCAGAAGCCATCTAGTTTCCTTTGCACTGGAAGTAGAATTTTCTTTAACATTATCCCCTTCTATCAGTTCTTTAAGAAGACCCGCTCTTAGGGCTATGTTAACCGTTTCATCATTTAGCTTCATTAGCTGTCTCTGCTCTTCCTGTATTCTGTTTTGTGATTCTTTCATCTTTATCATTTCAGAGGAGATTCTCTGAAGATATACTTCCGGTGTTTCATGAATTTGACGAGTGAACTGGATGTCCGGTTTAAGTAACGACTCTCCTCGTATAATCACTTCATCTTTTTGTATGAGAATTTCTTCAACTTGCTTCGACAGGTTTTCCATATTAACTTTCTCGCCAGGTGTAGGCGTCTTAAAATTCTGATTATTAAGTTCTAGCAATAGCTTGACTAGGGGATCCGTTCCGTTAACTCTCATGATTCACCACCTTCAATATTCCTTATATTTTATATCGGACATTTTCTATATAAATAAATGCGGACAAGAAAATAGAACCTGGAAATGAATCCAAGTCCTATTAAATAAACTATTCTGTTGATTAACCTAAAAGCTGTAATACTCCCTGAGGCATCTGGTTAGCCTGTGCAAGCATAGCTGTTGAAGCCTGATTCAGGATGTTGTTCTTCGTGAACTCCATCATTTCCTTAGCCATATCAACGTCTCTGACTCTTGATTCAGCTGCTGAAAGGTTTTCAGAAGTTGTTGTTAAGTTATTGATTGTGTGCTCAAGTCTGTTCTGAGTAGCTCCGAGCTTTGAGCGCTCTCCTGATACTGTTTCGATAGCTGTATCAATTGCATCCAGCGCAACATCAAAGTCGGCTGTAGCGCTTGAAATGTCAATACCCTTAATTGGTTCAGCTGTATCAGTTGCGTCTGCTTCTCCAACACCTAAAGTAGTTGCATCCATAGCGGTTACATTAAGAGAAATATTCTGTCCAGAGTTAGCTCCGATTTGAAGCTTAAAGGTTTCCGTACCATCTAACAGCGCTTTACCGTTAAATTCAGTTGTCGAAGATACTCTAGTGATTTCTTTTGCTAGCTGGTCGAATTCCTTCTGGATTTCGCCTCTGTCTTCAGTTGTGTTTGTATCATTTGCTGACTGCACAGTCAGCTCTCTCATTCTCTGTAGAATTGAGTGTGTCTCATTAAGACCACCTTCGGCTGTCTGAATAAGTGAAATACCGTCCTGAGCGTTTCTTGTCGCCTGGTTTAATCCACCAACCTGTGCTCTCATTTTCTCTGAGATTGCTAGACCTGCAGCATCATCTCCGGCTCTGTTTATTCTAAGACCTGATGAAAGCTTTTCCAGCGACTTAGCCTGTGCACCCTGTGCAGATGAAAGTTTTGAATATGTGTTCATAGCAGCCGTGTTGTGATTAATTCTCATGTTTTTTATCCTCCTTGAATATTAAGTTGGCATCCTTGCCATTTATTTAAGGTTAGAAGATCATCGGCCGATTAACTCTTCTTTGCTTATGATATCTATATCGGAAGCCAAATAGAATGTTTAAGGGGTTTAAGAGGAATATTTATAATTTTTCTATTATTATTTTATTTTTTGATAATCATTCAGCTCTAGTTGTTATTCGAATCATCTATCAATTAGAAAAACCGCTATTTCAGCGGCTTTTTCAATTTACTGAAGCTTTCCATAGATATATCGGAAGCTTTTTTATTCTCATTTCTGATTTCATCATAGACTTCTTTTCTGTGTATTGTCACATCTTTTGGTGCTTCTATACCAATTTTGATTTTTCCATCAACTATTTCAAGCACTACCACTTCGATCTTGTCATCGATTATAATGCTTTCACCTATTTTTCTGCTAAGAATCAGCATTTGTGTTATCCTCAGCCTTTACAAATAGTGATTGTTTTGTACTGTAGCTCACATTGTTCAAAACATACTGCTTTCCGATACGGTTTTCAGTATTCATGATTATGGGAGCCAACAGATTCATGGTGCTTTTTTCAAACACGTCAGACAAAGTGACAATGTTCAGCATAGCAATCTGCTCTTTCTCTCTGATATTGATTTTGAGAAGTTCGCTGTCTGGAACTTCCATGTCATAATCTGTTTTGAATTTCCATGGATCCGTAACAATGAAAGAAACATATCCCCGTTCCACATCCTGCAGAATCTTGAAAAATTCATTCTCAGGAATATCTAGGAGGATAAACTTTCTGCATTCCTCAAAACCTAGGATTCCATCTGGAAAGACAATGATGTCATCTTCTCTGATTTCTACTTCCCCAAGAAATTTTGTTTTTATTATCATCTTACTTCATACCTACCTTATGTAGTCTAAAAGACTAGGCTGAAGAATCTTTGCACCTGTTGATAGTGATGCCTGGTATACCGTAGACATCATGCTGAACTCCATCATTTTTTCTGCGAGATCGATGTCTTCACTCTTAGAAAGAAGTTCAGTCATGCTTAGGCTTTCAGAATCATTTCTTTCCTGAGCTGCTTCCAGTCTGTTATAAATAGCGCCCATTTTAGACCGGAACCTAATTACATTATCAATATGTATATCCATATCATCCAGAAGTTCCCCTGATAAAGCATCAGTGTCTTCTTTGGTGCCTCCATCTAAAGCATTAACGATTTTGTCTAAAAGTCCGCTTAGTTCTTTATTACTTACTTCATCATTTGTGACTGTAACTATTTGACTTCCATTACTCGGAATCTCCACAGTAACACCCTGCGCAATCTCTCTATAGAGATTATCGCTGTCTAAATCGTTATTATATTTCATAGTTCCATTAGCCATAGAAAAAGGTGTTGTTGTTGTATCCTGTCCACCAAAAATAAATCTGCCATCGTAGTTTGTATTAAGAACCTGAACCAGCTGTTCCTTGAGCATTTGCGCTTCATCACGAAGAGCATGTCTATCTGTATCTGACAGCGTCCCATTGGCACCATAGACTAGAAGTTCTCTAGCCCTTAACAGTGTCGAAGATACCGTACTTAACGCTCCATCAGCCGTATCTGTCCAGCCTAAGGAGTCATCAATATTTTTTCCATACTGGTCATTCATTCGGATATTACTGTCAAGACCCATGATCCTTGATACCAGGATTGGATTATCGGAAGGCTTACTCACTTCTTTACCCGAAGAAAGCTGATTCTGATACTTCTGCATCTGCTTGAGATTTCTATTCAGATTTCTTAAGTAATTCCCAGTGAGTGTATTATTGGTTATTCTCATAATTATCCTCCCTATACGCCAGTTCTGTTAATCAAAGTATCCAGCATCTCATTTAACGTGTTAATCACTCTTGAATTGGCTTCATAACTTCTCTGATACTTTAGAAGATTGGTCACCTCTTCGTCGATGGATACACCCGAAACGGATTCACGTCTATTTGAAAGTTGCGCCAATACCGAACTCTGATTATCAACCATGTTTAAAGCATATTCACCGCTGATACCCACTCTTATGATGATATCACTGTAAGCACCTTCCATGGTCGTTCCTGTAGCACTATCGTCAAATTTCATCTTGTTAAAATCAAATTTCTTATTCCTGAGGTTTGCAATTTCTAGCGCACGGCTTCCATCTCCAATAGGCGAATCCAATTTTTCACCAGTAGCTACTAAACTTTCATCTGTAAGCAGTTTGTCATTCACTCTTATATCCATTGCTGATTTAGAATCACCCGTGAAAGTGAAAAAATCGATGGTTTTATTATCTACATCATCATAATTATGTATAGAGTTGAACATTTTAGCTGATCCTTCTGCGAAGGTATCAAGTTCACTGATTCTTGCATCAACATCAGCCATGGCTTTTCTGTTTCCACCTATGGTACCTGACTGTATTTTAGCATCTATGATGGTTCCTTGATCTTCTGAGTCTTGTCCTGCTGTATAAAGAACAGCTGAACCTACTTTGAGTTCACCTAGATTATCTACAGCGACTTCAAAAGGGTTGCTGCTGTCTCCGCCAATATGACCCATAATCTTATATCCAGTAATCACGCCATCTTCTTCTATTTCAGTGATCTCTGTAACGTTGCTGAGACTGATTTCATTACTCTTACCTGTCACTATTTGTCCACCGATTGAAACTTCTACCATTCCCCTGGAATCAAAACTCTCTTTGATTTCTGTCAGGCTTGATAGTTTCTTAAGAAGCAGATCTCTGGAATCCATAAGATCATTCGGACTGTGTCCTTTTACAGAAATATTGAAAATCTGATCATTAACTACGTTGAGCTGATCAATGATGGAATTGGCATCATAAATGTTCTTCTCGATACTTGCAGCCACATCACCCTTAAGTTCCTGCGCCTGAGTGGACATATGGTTAAGCGTATCAACAAAGCTTTTAGCTTTTTGAACCACCATGCTTTTTGCATTGAGACTTTCCGGATTCTTGGAAAGCTCCTGCCATGAATTAAACATTTCCCCCATGGCAAAATTCACTCCAGTTGTTGATGGTTCATTGAAAATCATCTCTACCTGGCTCATGATATCCTGCTGTGCAGTGTACTGGGAGAGTGTACTACTTTCCTTCCTGATCTGATAGTCCACAAATTCATCCACCATACGAACCACAGACTGAAGTCTTACCCCAGTTCCCAATTGCCCAACTCCAGGCATATTGTAAGGGGTATCTGCTTTAAGTTCCACTCTCTGACGATTGAATCCTTCTGTATTTGCATTAGATATGTTATGTGATGTGGTGTGTAAGGCAGTCTGATTGGCATTAAGCCCCTTCACCGCAATATTAAATGTTCCAAATAATCCTGACATCTTTCACCTCTATACTGACTGGTCTATTAGTCTGACTTCTTTCTCATTGCCCATGCTACCCTTAGCTGAATATGTATTGAACTTTGAAGTATTACTCTTTGCAAGTGCTTTAAAAATTTCTTCCTGATAGGCTAAAGCCTGCTTTGTCAGAAGAAGATTCGTTTCCTGAAGTCTCTGGATTTTCTCCCCTAGACCTCTTACTACTTCATCAGCAAGAACACCTTTCTTCTTCTCTTCTTCCACTGCTATCATGAGCTCGTTTTTCTTCTCAATGATTTTTGTCAGAGTCACTGCATCGCTTTTGATGAGCACCTCTTTCTCCATTTGTAGAAGCATCCCCAGTTCACTCAAGACGGATTGAAGTTTTCTTGTATCCATCATCTATAAATCCCTCTGCTCTTCTAGCTTCTCCAAGATCTTATCTGCAATCTTATCCGGATCTACGTTGTAGTTTCCTTCCTGAATGCTTCTTCGGATGCCTTCCACCTTTTCGGAGAAATTGCTGTCCTCAGACTCACTGATCTTCTTCACCAGGGCTTTTGCCTGAGTAGAAATTTCAACTGTACTTTTGCCTACTGTTTTACCATCCACATGACCAATCTTTCTTTCATCACTGGTCTTATATGCACCTTTAACATAACCTGTATGAAACTGATCTATTTTCATGGATCTCACCTACCTTATTATTACTCTTATTCTATGATATCGTACATTGTTCCGATTTGTTAACCCCAAAGCAAAAAAAGAGGTATTTCTCCTCTTTTTCTCATTTTATCCTATCTCCATGAGCCTGAACTATTTCAGTCCCTTGACCCTTGCTTCCTTGCTCATGATCTGTGTGATTCTGATCCCGAAGTTTTCATTGATGACCACCACTTCACCGTGGGCAATAAGCTTCCCGTTGACATAGACCTCCAGAGGTTCATCCGCCAGCTTGTTAAGCTCCACTACGCTACCAGCTCCAAGAGCCAGCACATCCTGTATTGATTTTCTGGTCTTTCCAAGCACCACAGAAAATTCAAGAGGTACATCCATGATGAGATCCAGATTTCTCTTCTGAGAAGGTTCCGATGTGTCCTTCAACGGAGCAAAAACAGGTTTTTGCACTTCCACTTCCTCCTCATAGGACTGCCTGTCCTCTTTTGGTTCCTCTCTTCTCTTTTCTGCCTGCGGGATATAAACTTCTTCCTTAGGAGACGATTTCACTGGTGCTTCCCTTACTACAGGTTCTTTCTTTTCCACCACTTCTTCACCCATCATGATGGCGACAATCTCTTTAACAGTATCTAAAGTATACAGCTGCATGATATCGCTTTCGATGAGTCCTTCCACTGAAAGGTGGAAAGAGATCTTACAGATGTATTCCTCGTTGATGAACGCTCTGTAATCAATGGAATCTTTATTGTCCCATACTTCCACGATCGGTGGATTGATGTCGATGCTCTTACCCAGCATCTGAGCCATGGAAGTGGATGCAGAACCGATCATCTGGTTCATGGCTTCGGAAACTGCTGAGAGCTCAAGCTCTGTAAGCACTTCATTGGCATTGCTTCCATCTCCGCCCATCATAAGATCTGCGATGATGGCGGAATCCCTCACATCCATCATAAGAAGGTTGTTGCCCTTCAGTCCTTCCTTGAACCCGATCCTTGAAACAATCTTCGGAACCTCACATTCCTCGACGATCTCCTCGAATCTTATATAACTCACCTTAGGTGTGGTGATGGATACTCTTCTGTTTATGACAGAGGATAAGGTGGTTGCAGCGGTAGACATGGTAATGTTACCCACTTCACCTATGACATCCTTGTCAGTGTCTCTAAGACCAGTTTCTTCTGTAGAAGCCTTCTTCTTCAGAAGCGCGTCTATTTCTCCCTGTGATAAAAAGTTTTCTTTCATATCTCAACATCCTCTTCCACGTATTGCAGTACCTGTACCGCCATCTTGTCCTTATATAGACCTGGCTGCACCAGGTAGTGAACCTTATCTTCCACATAAAGCTTCATGGGATGATCTGTCTTCATATCCAGCTGAATAATGTCTCCCGTTTCAAGATGCAGAAAATCATCTACTGTGAGGATGGTCTTGCCCATCTCCACCTTCAGTGCCACATCTGTTGTGACCAGACGCTCTGCGATCTGGTCTCTGTATTTATAATCTTCAAAAGTCTTCCCCATGTCAAACCAGCTTCTGATGCTGAGTTTGTCTGTGATGTTCTCAAAAGAAACATAAGGAATGCATATATTGATGAAACTCTTGGCGTCGAAAATATCCACCACAAAACTGATGAGAATCACCGGTTCATTAGGTGACATAGACTGGACCAGCTGAGGATTGGTTTCCAGATTATCAAGCACCGGCGTAAGATCCATGATTTCGCTCCAGGCTGACTTGAAAACCTTCAGAAGGTTCCCGATGACATCTTCCACGATGCCAAGCTCGATGTCCGTAAACTTCTCTTTCTTGGGTCCTTTCTTTTCCTTGGATTTGGCTCCACCACATAGAAGCTCGACAACCTGTGTGCCAAACTGCGGATTGATCTCCATAATCTGATTTCCACTAAGTGGTTCGCTATGAAAAATACCCATGATGGTAGGATTCGGAATAGAATGAACGAATTCATCAAAGCTGATCTGTTCCACTGCACCAAGCGTCATGTTGACGTTGTTTCTAAGCATGGTGGATAGAACGTTTGAAGCGCTTTTTGCAAAGCTCTCAAAAATCATATAGAGCGTATTGACATATTCCTTGGAAAGCTTTATAGGCCTTCTGAAGTCATAGGCTCTGACTTTATTCTTTTCCTCTTCCTCTTTAATCTCCTCCGGATTGATTTCTCCGGTATTCAGCGCATTTAACAGCGAATCGATTTCCTGTTGTGATAGTACCTGTTTCAAGTTATCCCCTCATTTATGAAATAATGCGTTCCAGATCGATGTAATTCACAAGTTCATTCTGCAGCTGCAGTATTCCCACTACACCATTTCTCGTTTCTGCGGACACTTTTTCAATATCCTTTTCATCGATCTTCAGAACTTCTTTCACTTCAGTAACCAGTATACCAATTTTTTCGTCCTGTCGGTCAAATATAACGATATTATTATAGCACTCGTCTTCAGTTAAATGTAAAAGATTGGCTAAATTAACGAGTGAAATCACATTTCCTCTTAAGTTGATCAGCCCTTCAATGTGCTTCGGCGCATTGGGCACAAGCGTTGAGGGAATCAGCTTGCTGATCTCCTCCACCTGATCGGAATTCACAGCATAATACTTTTTACCTAGTGTGAAAACAATAATCTGCCTTTCCATATCCTACCTGCACGCCTTGACGATGGAGTCGATGACTCTGTCCGTCTCAAATGGCTTCACGATAAAATCAAGTGCACCGGACTGAATCGCTTCCATGACCATAGCCTGCTGGCCCATGGCGCTGCACATAATGACCTTCGCACTGGGATCAAGCTTCTTGATTTTCTGTAGAGCTTCGATTCCGTTCATTTCAGGCATGGTGATATCCATGGTGACAATGTCAGGTTTCTCAGCCTTATATTTTTCAATGGCATCGGCACCATTCTGGGCCTCCGCTACCACTTCATATCCGTTCTTCTCTAAAATATCCTTGAGTTTCATTCTCATGAATATAGCATCATCTACAATCATTATTCTCTTTGACATAGTTAATCTCCCTTCAATTACACTCCAATTTTTTGAAAGAGGTTCTCAAGAACCCCTGGTCTAGGGATGAAATACAAGGAGGAATCCACCTTGGCTCCATCATACGTAAATTCATTCTTAATGATCATCACCTGATCGTCATACTGTTCGTTCTCTATGTAGGCATAACTTAATATGGCACCGAACATATCTGCCGTGATGGCAGGAACTGAGGAGAACAGTGAAATATCAAGCAGCCTTGAAAGGGCGTTGAGATAAGACGTGACCACGATGTTCACAAGTTCACTCACCGCTGAATATTCCATCTCCTCATCGAGTGAAAAATCAGAAGGAAGCATCATCATGACAAGTTTTTCCGCATTTTCCTCTGTACAGACGAAAAGAAAATTCCCGTGGGCTTCTCCGATCATTCTCATGGAAACAGCAATGACCTGTTCATCTTCACCCATGATATTATCATAGATTTCGTCATATCCAAGGATTTCTATGGTAGGAACGCTCATATTGATGAACTTGCCCACCATCTGTGAAATAGCAGTGGCGGCATTGCCGCCTCCGATATTTGCCAGCTCCTTGAGGACGTCGATCTGTAAAGGAGAAAACTCTTCTTTATCCAAGATTTTCCCCCTTTCCTGATACGAGATTCCCTACATCAAGAATCAGGGTGATGTCACCGTTACCCATGATGGCTGCTCCAAGATATTCCTTCATCTTGCCTACGCTGCCCGATAACTTTTTGATGACGATTTCCTGCTGACCGATGAGTTCATCCACCAGAAGACCATACTGTTTGCCGCCGATGAGGACCATGATGATATGCTGATTTTCTGATTTATTCAGAAGAGACAGCTTTTCATCGATCCGGATCACCGGGATCACTTTGTCTCTATAGACATAGACTTCTCCGTTATGAGCGTCTTTGATATCCCCTTCATTGACCTTGACGACCTTCTCTATAAGTCCCAGTGGAAGAGCGAAGGTTTCATGGCTTACATGAACCATCAGGGCCTGGATGATGGATAGTGTCAGTGGAAGCCTTATTTCAAAGCTTGTTCCCTGACCGATGACACTGTCGACTTCGATGTTTCCACCTAAGGAAGTGATCTTGGAACGGACTACGTCCATCCCTACACCTCTTCCGGAAATGTTTGTCACTTCCGTATTGGTGGAGAAGCCCTGATTGAAGATCAGCTGGATCAGTTCGTTCTTGTCCAGGCCTTCCGTCGGAATACCTTTTCTGTTTGCACTCTCTCTGATCTTTTCAGGATCGATGCCCTTACCGTCATCGCTTACTTTGATGACAACCTTGTTGCCTTCCTGGTAGGCGATGAGCTTGATGATTCCTTTCGGATTCTTTCCACTGGCGATTCTCTCTTCTCTTGACTCAATTCCATGGTCCGCCGCATTTCTTATGAGATGAACCAGAGGTTCTCCTAGTTCAGAAACCACCGTACGGTCAAGCTCTGTCTCTTCACCTTCGATGAGAAGATCCATATCTTTACCCAATTCCTGAGTCAGGTCTCTGACCATTCTCGGGAAGCGGTTAAAGACAACATTCACAGGCTGCATTCTTATTTTCATCACCAGGTCCTGAAGATCCGAGGTGATTCTTGCCACCTGCTCTAAGGGTTCGTTGATCTCTGTGGCTTTGTACTGAGTACTCAGCTCCTCCAGTCTTGTTCTGTAGATGACAAGCTCTGAAACCAGGTTCATGAAATTATCAAGCCTTGACAGATCCACTCTGATGGACTGGCTGGCATGAGCAGCTGTGCCATGCTTTTCTTCCTGTTTGTCTTTTTTCTCTTCCTTATACGGATCTGTGCTTAAAACAGATTCCGCTTTAATCTCTTCTTTCACGGATGAGACCTCATAGACACTCTGAAGGTCATCCTCAGTGATTTCCTTGATGGCCACTTCTTCAATTTCAGAAACATTCTCGATCATTTCAAGAACTTCTTCCTGCTTTTTCTGTGATAGATAGAGAAGCTTGAAGATCTGATCATAATTTCCTTCTTCAAGGTCTTCCACGCCAGGAATGGTCTGAAGGATTTCTCCGCTCTGCTCCAGCTTGTTCACAACAAGGTATGCCCGTGCGCCTTTCAGCATACAGGTCTCAGTCACCTTCACCACTATGGCGTAGGCTTTAAAGTCCTTATCAATGGCCTGCCTGATGATGGATGCATCCATCTCGCTGACTTCATCAAAGCTTAAGCCTGCCATTACCGCAGCCGCTTTCTTTATTGGCGCGATGACTGGTTTTGATAACCCTGACAGCTCTTCTAGAAGAGCAGAAATATCATAGTCCGGATAATGGTCTTTTCTTAAATCCTCTGTGATTTCTGAAAGCTTGTCCAGACACTTGAAGATGACACTGACCACATCCGTTGTGACCTTCAGAGAACCTTTCTTGAACTGATCCAGCACATTTTCCATATTATGGGTCAGCTCCGTCATGGTGGTGTATCCCATGGTCGCCGCCATACCCTTTAAGGTATGGGCGGAACGGAAGATTTCATCAATGGTTCCAGGACTTTCTGTATCCTTTTCCAGAAGAAGCAGATTGTCATTCAGGCTCTGCAGGTACTCGTCTGTCTCTTCAAAAAACAGCTCTCTGTATTTTAGTGTATCGTCCATGAAAAATATCCCCCTTAGACTTTCTCATACAAAAAGGTGGAGAGCTTCTTGAATCCGAAACTGGCCGGATTGTAGATGGCTTCCGTGGCACCGGTAAAGAAGATGCCTCCCTTTTCTAGTGATTCGTTGATTTTTCTGTATACTTCATTTTTCGCTTCATTCTTGAAATAGATGGTGACATTTCTGCAGATCACTGCATGAAAGTTCTTCTCATAACGGTCCAGAAGCAGATCATGTTTCTTGAACTGCACTTTGGATTTTATGCTGTCTGCAATCTGGTACTCGTTTCCCGACTGCGAAAAGTAATTTGTCAGCTCCATAGGGGCTACATTTTTCAGTTCGCTCTCCTTGTACTTCCCTTCCTTTGCACGCATAAGGATGGTGTCATCAATATCTGTTGCAAGGATTTTTGTGTTTCTGATTCTGTTTCTCTCCATGATCATAGCGATGGAGTAAGGCTCTGCACCGATGGAACAGGCGGCACTCCAGATTTTAAGATTATGAAACCTTGGTACCAGAATCTTCTGGATCACATCTTCAAACTCGTCGAAGAATTCTTTGTTCCGATAGAACTCCGTGACATTGATGGTGATGTAATCAAGAAAGATCTTCCGGACATCGCTGTCCTTCTGTATGAGTGCCGCATATTCTCTCAGGTCGCTGCAGCCTGCACTTTTCATCACCGTGGTGATTCTTCTGTGCAGCTGCTTCTCCTTATAGGCCTGCAGGTCGATTTTCAGTTTTTCTTTAACCCACTGTTTGAAAAAATCAAACTCTAGCTCCATTTCTTCACCTTCACAATCTTCAAGATTTTTTCTGTAATTTCCTCAGGCTTCATCACTTCATCCACAACCCCTGCGGAAACCGCGTATCCGGGCATGCCGTAAACGACGCAGGTCTCTTTGCTCTGGGCCAGGGTATATCCTCCGGAAGCCTTGATGGCAGACATTCCTGCTGCTCCATCTTTTCCCATGCCAGTGAAGATAATCCCAAGAAGATCTTTTCCATATTTCCCTGAAGCAGTTTCAAAGAGAAAATCCACTGCGGGTCTCACGCCGTGAAGTTTCGGTTTCTGATTAAGGGAGATTCGTAGACCATCTATCGTCATGTGATAATCTCCAGGGGCTACATAGACCGTTCCGTTTTCGATGATCATGTTGTCTTCCGCTTCCACCACTTTCAGCGGACATTCGCTGTCCAGTCTGTCCGCGAAGGACTTCGTGAAACCCTTGGGCATATGCTGCACGATGAACACCGGAATGTTCAGCTCCTTTGGCAGTGACCTGACAATCTGAAAGAGAATCTTTGGTCCTCCTGTGGAGGCCCCCATGACGATGGCTCTTGTCTTTTTGTAGTCAAAGACGTCAAAGGCTTCTTCTTTTCTCTCTGACTTCAGTTCCTGATATTTTTCCTTTTTCTCCACTTTCTCATCGATGAGATTTACTGTAAGTAGCTTTGATTCCAGCTGACTGGTAAAGAAGCTTATATCTCCTCGATCCGATGATTTCTCGATGAAGTCGAAGGCTCCCTCTTCAAGGGCTTCCATGGTCACAGCGCTTCCCTCAATGGAGTGGGAACTGAGCATGATCACTTCAATGTCCGGATAGTTTTTCTTGATGAACTTCAATGCATCAATCCCATTCATCTTGGGCATTTCGATGTCCATGGTGATTACCGTAGGTCTGTATCTTTCGATATTCTCTATGGCATCCTGTCCGTTTCTTGCTGTACCTACGACGATGACTCCTTCTATCTTTGATGCAGCATCAGAGATGATCATCCGCATGAAGGCAGAATCATCTACAACCATTAGTCTTACTTGCATCCCTCTTCCTCCGTTTATAATACAATTATTGTTTTGCTTGCAGTCTTGATCTCCACCGAAAAATCAGTGAGACTGACCACCATGGTCCTCCCGATGGACCCTCCTGTATGACTTCCGAGAATGGGAATACCAAGCTCCTGAAGAACTTTTTCCACAGCTTCCACATTCCGTTTTCCGATGTCTGATGTAAGCCTTTTTTCCGGAAAGTTGAACATGCTGGCTCCGCCGGCAATCTTCGCCACAAGACTTCTCGTCTGAAGCGTGCCTCCATAGATTTCTCGGATCATCTTTATGATGGCAAGATCCGCAAACTTCTCTTCTTTGATCTCCTTATTGAAAGCGGTACTGTCCGGCAGCATGATATGGCTGAGCCCACCGATTTTCCTCGTCTTGTCATAAAGAGCGATCCCCACACAAGAACCCAGTCCCAGTGTGATGAGCGTATCTTCCACTTTTCCGATCTTATAGTCAGCTATACCGACTCTCCTCTGTTCTCCCATTACTATAACCACCAAACTTTTTTATTACGCTTCCATTGCCTTTTCAGTCTCTTCTTCCAGGTCCAGAATTTCTTTTGCCTGTATAAAGCTGAAAAGCTTGTCTGTATCCATCAGGATGATGATATCCTCATCGATCTTGATGAATCCCTTGATGTATTCACTGGAGATGCTTTCTTCTCCGATCTGTGATTCTTCGAAGGACTCTTCATCTATGGTTCTGATGCCTAAAATATCATCCACCACAAGTCCCAGATGAGCATTTTTCCATAAAACCACAATGATTTTGCTGTTCTCTCTGATTTCTCCGTCTCTACCATAGAGTCTTTTATCAAGGTCTATGACCGGCAGGACTTTCTCATTGTATTTGATGACCCCGAGGATGTAGTCTGCAGTCTCAGGCAGTTTTCTTGGTCTGCTGTATTCTATGATTCTCTCGATCCGTTCAATTTCCAGAGCGAAGTTCTGTTTGTTGTTGCTGAATATGATCACTTGTTTCATTCTAATTTCTCCCATAAAATATTCGTTATTACTACAATAAATTATTCGTTATTTTCTATATCGTCTGTTCTGCCTATGATTTAATGTTCCAGTGAAATTAAAATACCTGCTGAAGATTTATTGGTGCCTTCTTCAGATATATACTATCG
This sequence comes from uncultured Proteiniclasticum sp., assembly GCA_964643785.1. Lineage (GTDB taxonomy): Bacteria > Bacillota > Clostridia > Clostridiales > Clostridiaceae > Proteiniclasticum. The sequence continues at coordinate 4,216 of CAZXUT010000008.1, read as the reverse complement.
ACGTTTTATAAGCCTTTACACATGAAAGGAAGCTTCAAAGAATCGTGACAATTCTTTGAAGCTTCCCCGGGAGAGGAGTCACTCAGCTTATTTTTCAGTGCCTGATGACTTCTCTTCTTTTTTATTTTCAGCTGTTTTTTTAGTTTCTTTTTTAACTACTTTTTTTGCTTAATTGTTTTTTTCTTTTATTGCTTTTATTGTTTTTTTCGCTTCTTTTCAGCACTTTATCAGATCTAAAACAGTTACATTCCATGTACATACCAGGCGTAGAACAAGTACCTCTCCGTTATTTATTCAGTCTTCTGATCACATCATACTGATGATCATGGCTTTCAATAAATCCTTGCACCTTGGTTTCAATCCCTTCATAACTGTCGAATTCCACAAAGGCATCCTTCAGTTTCTGGATGATCTCAACATTGAGATCTTTTCTTGCTGCAAGGACATCTTTCGGAATATCCTCCGTCTTTGAGATGATCTGGATCTTACTGATGTCCAGTCCCTTGAGCTTTGCTGTATCCATGGCTTCGTTGTAGGTGGCACCTGCATCAATTTCTCCTGCAAGGACTGCTTCGATGACATTATCATGGTTTCCAAGGAAGGTGACTTCACTGAAGATCCTGTCCGGGTCCATATGATGCTGCCTGATGCTGTCTCTGGCATAAAGATAGCCTGATGCACTGTTTTCATCCACATATCCGAAGGTTTTCCCCTTAAGATCATTCATGGTCTTCACGACGCCGTCTTTTCTTGCGATGATGTATCCGTTGTAGGAGGCTCTACCACTGACCTTAGGTGTCACCACGGGAACCACATCATGTCTGTCATGGGCATTGACATAGGCAAATGGTGAGAACCATCCGATGTCGATCATGCCTTCCCCCACACCTTCGCTTAAAGCTTCATAGTTTTTCACGATGATGGTTCTTGCTTTCATGTTCATGGAAAGAGCTACTCTTTCTAAGATCGGTACATACATTTTTCTGATCTGCAGAGGAGAAATAAAGGGATTCACACCGAAGATGATCTCATCTTCCTTCTTGAGGTTTGCCGCCTCTTTCTGAAGCCTCTCAGCCACCTCACTGATCTTCTGCGCGTAGCTGAACATTTCCTCGTTCTTTCTGTTCTGCGTCTCCACAAGGGCAATGGACTTGGCTGTGATGGTATGGGTTTCTTCCACGGCGGATGTGACGTCCTCTATTGCTTTTTCAATCTCCACAGTGGAGTTTTTCTGTGCCAGGGATATCCTAGTCAGGTCTTCCACATTGACTTTCACGTCCTGAAGGACCTGACCGATTTCCGTGATGGCTTTAGAGGATTCTTTCACCACATGGTCCGCCTCTTCCATCTTTTCACCGATTTCACCCATGGCACCGTTTGACTTCGTGATTTTTTCAAGGATGCCTCGGATCACATCTTCAATGACGGTGATGGCTTCATCGGTCTGCTCTGCAAGCTTTCTGATTTCACTGGCCACCACTGCAAATCCTCTGCCCGCATCTCCGGCTCTCGCAGCTTCTATGGCTGCGTTCAAAGCCAGAAGATTGGTCTGGCTGGAGATTTTCCGGATATAGTCCACAATCTCATTGATCTTGTTGGATGAACTCTGAAGCTCCACGTTGTTCTCCTGGGCATCTTTGATCAGTCCTGCAAGATGTCCGATGAATACACTGATGCTTCCAATGGTTTCCTGATTCTTCTTCAGCATGTCGATGGACTTCACCGAGTACTTCTCAATCTCAAGAACACTGTTGTTGAGGTTGTTTGTCGTACCCACCAGTTCACTTACGCTGGCATTGATCTCCTCTGAACTTGCAGCGTTCTGTTCACTGTATGTGTCGATGTCATAGGAGATCTTCGCTAGTACTTTGAAGGTATTGATGTTGTCCTTGGACAGCCAGAGAAGCTGCTGGGAATCAAATCCCATGTCTTCAGCGATGCCAAAGAGCGCCTCATCCAGGTTTCTTTTCTGAGCTTCTTTCCCTTTCCCCTCTTTTCCTTCTTTCCCCTTGGGTTCATCACCTTTTCTTAAGAGATGGTCTGCACCAAGAACCCCTAAGATTGTAAGTAGTATTGTGCCTAAGGTGCCGATCCAGCCTGCATCAAGCAGATGGCCCCCCACTTGAATGATGATCAGTATCAGTCCGATCACCAGATAATATAGCCCTTTCTGTCTGGTCATGATATTTCCTCCCATTTCTACTCTATTGCAATATATTCTTTGATTCTGTTTCTAATCATCAGTGTCGTTCCTTTATAATATCTTGCGTTGATCTCCCCTTCTTCATCCATGACCTTGCAGAAGGTTTCAATCTCACTAGGTGTGCCGATGACGCCAGCTCTGATGGACTTTCCAGCCACAAGAGTGCCCCCCTTCACAACATTTCCTGGTCTCTCATAACGGATTTCGTTTCCAGCGCTGAGTTTCGCCTGATAGCTTCCTTCCCCTGTGATGATGATATCACCGCTGGAGGCGATGGTGGCATTCTGCGCATAGACCACCTTGACCACTCTTTCATCGGAAAGCTCTTCTTTCATCCGGTTTTCCAGTTCCTGAAGTCTTTCATAGATCTCATTCAGTTCAATGAACCCTTCCTTATGGAGCAGCTTGATCTCCTTGAAACAGTGTTCAAGTGATTTTCTCAGCTCATCCACAATCTTCATCTGGGTTTCATTGAACAGTGACCTCACCTTTTCGATTTCAAGAAGAACCCCATCCATCTTCTCTTTTCCCTCATGGATGCTGTCCATGATATCCTGAACGCTTCGACCACCTTCCATCTGCAATCCATTGAAGATTTCCAGTGTGATGCTGATCATCTGCTCAACGATGGGCAGCAGCACATGAAAAGCACTGTCCTCGTCTCCTGCCTGGATTCTTCCCCCGATGATTTTTCCTTTGATCTCCACATTCTGATGGGACAGAATCTCCGAATGATAGACAGACCCGATGATGGAAATATTACCTGTCGCTTTGATGACCATGTTGTCCTGAACGTTTCCCTTCACCACAACATCTCCATCAAAATCAATATCCTCCGTATCCTTGTCCATGTCTCCCACCACAGTAAGCAGTGGCACTACGCCTACTTTACCGCTTTTAAGATAAGGTCTTCCATCTTTTACCGCATAGATCTTGTTTTCTGTAAGCTCTGCCCCATCTGTCGCTTCGATATCTCTGTCCTTCACTTCCAGAACATTGATGTCGTTTCCTTTGACATCCATACCGGGTGTCCCCTGCACAGCTTCCGACACCTTCTCCGCCAGAAGGGTTCCTTTTGTAATGACAGGCTCAAGACCTCTCAGAATATCCTTCACGTGAATTTCCTTGCAGTAGATGATAATAGCCGCCTCACTTTTTACCGGTGCTCTTCCTCTTGCTGCTGCGACGCGGATACTCTCAAGGGCCTCACATGCGCTTTCCAGTGCTTTCTCATCGATGAATTCCGGAAGGATGCCTGTATCTTCCAGAATCTTTCTGCACTCTTCCAAGGTCAAAGCATCTGCACTGGTGTCCTCTTCCGCAAGAACAAGGGAAGCTCGATGGGTCTTCTCATGATTCTCCAGAGAATAATGCTTGCCCTTGACGCGGTCAATTTTTAGATAAGCTATAAGATTATCTTCCGACATCTCCAGACTCACATGAACCTTCGGTTCGATGTCAATCAGTGTATAGCTCACCTCATCCTCTTCTCTTAGCGTCACATTCCCCGACTTCTCTTCCCCGTTCACAAGAAGCGTCATCTGTGGATGCTTGAAGAAAAGGGAAGGCTCAGACCCTCGCCCTCTTGGATTTATAACAATAATCTTTCCATCATGGATTTCTACAGATCCATGCTCATCCTCTTTCGGTAGACTGTCTTTCGATGTGTTTTCCTCCACCTTCATTTCGATCTCATAACGCCCCGGTGCTTTTTTCAGCCCCATCATTTTTTTATGCGGCTTTTCAATGACTTTAACAATAAGACTATCCTCTGAACATTTAAAATGAGATAGCGCTAGCTCAACGGCTTCTTCTCTGGTTAATGCTTGAATTATCATTCCATCCCCCCGACAAGTGATTTCTACTCTTTCCTTGCATAAATATCATATTATCTACTATATCGGTAAACAATTCAGAATATTAAGCTTCAAAAGTTATAAATATGAACGAAAAAAGAAGGAGCTGTTGCAAAACCAGGTAATCTGGTTTGCAACAGCTCTTTTCTTTCGGATA